>JAHZJA010001395.1 GCA_022601155.1 Deltaproteobacteria bacterium
ACGCCCGCCTACATGGCCCCCGAGCAGCTGTCGGGCCTGGGCGCCGACGCTCGATCGGACCAATTCTCGTACTGCGTTGCGCTGTACGAGGGGCTGTTCGGCCAGCGCCCCTACCCCGGCACGACCATCGCCGCGCTGCTCGATTCGATCGAGCACGGTCGCTTCTGCTCGCCCCCTGCGTCGGCCGGGGTGCCGCGGTGGGTGACCCAAGCGCTGCGCCGCGGCCTCGACCCCGAGCCGACGCGACGCCATCGAGACATGGCTGCATTGCGGCTGGCTCTCGATCCGGCTCGCCCTCGTCGGCAGCGCACCGTGGCCACCATTGCCCTGGCGGCCGCGTTGCCGCTCGGCGTGGCCGCGTGGGCCAGCCAGCAGCCGCCGGACACGGCCTGCCAAGACGCACGGGAGCGGGCGGAGACGGCCTGGAGCGACGACGACCGCGAGGCCCTGGCGCACGCGTTCACCCGCCTCGATCCACCGCGCCGCGGCCCGATCCTCGCGACCGCCGTGCGGCACCTGGATGCTCGCACCGCGACCTGGACCGCCGCGTACTCCCGAGCGTGCGATGCCAACCGACGCGGGGTGGCGCCGCCCCGCACCGACCAGCAGCTCCAGTGCCTGCAGACCGTCCTCCACGAGACGCAGACCGCCGTCGATCGACTCATCGATGCCGCACCCGAGGGACTGATGCGGGCCGACACCGTGGTGCGTGGACTGACGGCGGTCGACGACTGCCAAGACCCGCGAGCCCTCGACCGCCGGCTGTGGGCCAATGCCGATCCGGCCGCGGCCGCCCCCATCCAGCAGCTGCGCCGAGACATCGCCAAGGCCCGCATCCGCCTCGCTGTGGACCAAGACATCCAAGATGCCGTCGAGGACTACCAGGAGCTCAACGCGAGAGCGGCCACGCTGGGCGCCCTCGCTCAGCGCCTGCAGACCGCCAACGTCGTCGGCCGCTTGCTTCACATCCAAGGTCGATCCGAGGAGGCCGCACAGATCCTCGAGCCCAACTATTTCGCGGCCCACGAAGCCAACGACGTCACCGAGTCTTACGAAGCCGCCGCCCAGCTGGTGCAGGTGTATGGCCATGGACTGGGCGCGCTGGAGCCGGCCCTGTAGTGGAGCCGACACGCGGAGGCCACCGCGACCGCGGGCGGCGACGGCAATCAGCGGGCCACCGCCTTGCTGGTCCGGGGTGAGCTGCTCGACAACTTCGACCGAGACGAGGAGGCCGAGCGTACGTTGCTGGCCGCCCACGCGGCGCTTCCGGCCGGTGGACGGATTCGGACCCGGGCCAGCGTCGCCGAGACCCTCGGCAACCTGTACGCCGCACGAGACGAGCCCGACCGCGCAATGCCCTGGTTCGACCAGGCGCTCGAGCTCCAGCTGCGACGGGTCGGACCCAAGCACCACGATCTACTGCGCGCCCTCAACGGCCGTGCCGTGGCGCTCATCCAGCTGGAGCGCTACGACGAGGCGTTGGCCACGTTCAACCGGATGACCGTGATCACCGACGGCGGCGGCAGCTACACCGCGTCCATCAACGCACAGATGCAGTCCAATATCGCAGCACTCCACGAGCTGCGCCACAACCTGGACCAAGCCCTCGACGCCTACCAGCGGTCCCACGCCGCCCTTACCGAGCTTCGGGGCCCCGCTCACGACGAGACGCTCAGCACGCTGTTCGGCGTGGCCAACGTCCACCGCCAGCGCAGTGACTACCCGTTGGCCATCCAGACCGCGACCACGATGCTGAATCTGACCCTGTCCCGAGATCCACCCCGGGTGCGGCTGGCCCTCAAGGCGCTGTGGGTCATCGCCGAGTCCTCGCTCGCGCAGGGCGACCGAGCGGGTGCAGTCGCAGCCATGCGACGGCGGTTGGCGCTCCGCCGCGAGCACACCCCCGATAATGCCGAGGGCATCGCGAGCGACGAGGCGGATGTGGCCGAGCTGCTCGCGGGGGATGGACCCGAGTCCAACTGAGTCACATCGAGAACACCCAAGGGGCCCGCGTCTCGATGCGCTTGACCTTGAGGATGTGTCGGTTGTCGGTGGCCTTGGAGGTCCGCTCGAACGGCAGTGGGACCATGACGATGCCCGGCTCGTCGTCGTCTCCGAACGCGAACTCACCCGTATCGGGGTCCCGGCGGCTGCACCCAACCTCGGTGCCGAGCTGACGCTGGATCTCGTCGGGGTCGGTCGTGTCCCAGTTGAACTGCGTGATGTCATCCACCGACACCCCGTGCTCCTGTGCGATGGAGTCGAGGGTGTCGCCTGCCACCACCCGGTGCTCGACGACCTCGACCAACGCCAACCCGTCGTCCTCGGTGGGAAGCTGGTCGATGGGCACCAGCTGGTCCAGCACCTCGCGCTGCCAGCCCACGGTCGACCGCAGGTTGCTGGGGACGAAGTAGCCAAAGCCGCTGAACACCACGCACTGCCCGCGATGCTGGCCGCTTCGCTCCGATCGCACATCGCACACGCCTTCGGGGATGTCGCGAATGTCGACCAGGCCGTCGGCGTCGGTCACGTGTTGCTGGACCGAGCCATCGGGCAGCGTGATCGACAAGGCGATATCGGCGACGGGCTCGCCGCTGTGCTGCTCGAGCACCTGGAACGCCACGCGCGACAGCTCGACCTCGGGCTCGACGATGAGCGGCTCCATCTCGTCTTCGCTGGGCGCCGTGGTCAGCTGCGTGAAGCGCTCGGGCTCGTGGGCCACACACATCGTCATGCGGCCACCACCAACCCACCGTGCCACCGAGGCCAGCACCTGCCCGTCCGACATCTGGTCGTCGGCGTGGGGCTCGACGTCGCGGAGCAGCCTCCGAATGCGCCGCATCGCCGCGGGCTCGTAGGCGCACGGCGACAGCAACGAGCGAGCCTCCCGGTCATCGGCCACCTGTCGCTGCCCCGGCCCCGTGTCCGTGCGCCCCGCCACCAGGCGCAGTTCGTGTCGTGTGCTCTCGACGGTAATGTGCATGGTTGCTATCCCCGGGCTCAGCCCAAGTCGGCGAGGCCAGCGTGGTAGGCCTCGCGGACCTTGGCCGCCGCTTCGTATTTGGTGATGGTCTTGCTTCCGTCGACGTCGAGGCCCGAGTTGCGCCAGTAGTACTTCGTACCGTCTTGGGCATCCTTGGCCGCGCTGTACAGCACGTGATCGAGAGGCTTGCCGACACCCGCTGGGCAAAACGTCACCATGTAGATGTCCTCGAGCGTCGTGACCCGCCCGAGGGTCTTCATCCAGAACTCGTAGTACTTGTGGACCTCGAACAGCTGCTGTTCAGCGGTCAGCTTCTGGAGTGCACCGAGCGTCGTGCCGATGGTCTGGGCCGCGTTGGTCTTGAACTGAATCAGCCCCACCGCCTTGCTCGACGAGTACCACGTCGGCAGGAACTTCTGCCCCGTCTCGAAGGCCATCACGGCCATCAGGTAGTTGGGATCGATCCCCATCTGCGAAGCAACGAGCTTGAGGTTGGCCTTGAACTGCGTGCTGACCTTGCTGGCAAAGATGACCTTGCCCGCCGGTACGGCGCGCACGCCCTCGCCCAGCTCGGTCACCGTACGCGGGACCTCCAGGCCGTAGACCTTGCCGTCTTCGAAGTGCCGCCACACCTCCACGCGGAAGCGGCCCGCCTCGATGCGCTCGACCTGCTCGGCGTCGGTGATGTGGGCCTCGAGCAGCCCCGAGGCCCCCACACGCCCGTCGGCACCGCCCGCGCTGTCGGGGATGGTGTAGCGCGGCGTGACCCCCAGCGGCACCGCGCCCTCGATGCCCTGATAGTAGCCACAGACCGCCATCCGCAGCCCCTTCTTCGCGCCGGGGTGGGTGGGAAAGAATCGCGTGCCGCACAGCAATCGCCCCACGCGCTGCTCGCCGTGAACCTCGACCTTCCAGGTCACGGGGCCCAGCTGGGGCCGGCAATCGATGTGGGCTTCCTGGGGACCGGGCGCGCCCACGGCGTGCGTGCCGTCGAGGGTGGCCTCGGGATTGCCCACCTCGATGCGGGCCCCGATGCACTTGCCCTTGATCCGACGATCGGTCATCGCGATCGATGCCTCCACGACCCGTGGATCCTCGGGCCTCGCGGCGGTCTTCAGCGGGGCCTCCGACCCGTCCTCGAGGATCAGCATGATCGTGGGCGCCGCCTCGCTCCAGTACTCCAGCGGGCCGTGGACGTCACACGACGCCACCAGCATCGTGCCCCGCACCGAGAACGTCAGCGTGCCAAAGTGCGGCAGACGAATCGGGCGAATCGGGCCGATGTCGTTGGTGCAGACCCCCGTCCCCAGCTCCACGGCAGTCGCGTTGCGACGACCCTGGCCCGAGACCGGGGTCGCAAAGTCCTCGTCGAGGAACGGACTGAAGCTCGCCCCGTCGTAGTCCAATGCTTGCCCCACGGGTACGTAGTCCTCGGTCCCCGTCGAGCCTGGCGGCAGCCGCAGCACCCCGAAGTACTCGTAGCCGATGTACGGCCGCAGCTGCTCCATCTCGCGCAGCGCAGCCAGGTCGAGCATGGCGATCTCGAACCGGCCATGGGCGTTGGTCGTGCTGGGGGTCGGTGCCGTCAGCGGGGTCATCACCCGGACGTCCTGTCGCCCCGTGAGCGGCTTGTGCCCCCACAGCGACGCCTCCAGCGGAAACCGAAAGCCCGGCTCCAGTCCGCTGATCTCCCCCTCGAGGAACCAGCGCATGTCCTTGTCCTCGGGCTGATCGCGAAGCCACCGCAGCGCCGCCCCCGGGTCGTTCCAGGAGAACCGAATGAGGGCGTCGTTGCGCGCCAACAACCTCAGCCGAGTCAGCCGCGGTCGGGGCACGGTGCACTCGCTGACCTCCACCGCCGCGTTGACGCCACCGGGCGGCCGTACCCGCACCTCCACCCGAAGCTCCGCGGCTCCCTTCTCACCCGGGTCGCACAGGTTCGAGATCGGCTCGCCGTCGGCATCGGTGCACCCCACCCGCCACTGCCCAACCTCGGACTCACCTGGGCCCCACTCCCACACCTGCTCCAGCGCGCCGCCCTCGTCGTTCGTGTCGGCGTCGTCGCCCTCGGGGTCGAACTCCGTGACGCGAACCTGCAGCGTGCACCCGGAGAACACGGCGTGACGGTGCGGCCGGAGGTCCACCACATGCCCGACCTTCATGGTGTTGGCGTAGCCCGCAAGCTCCACGCCACACGGCCAGTCGAAGTCGACGACCCCCCCCACGGTGGTCTGACCGGCGGCGGGAAAATCCGGGTCGAGCTGGAGCGACAGCTGGCCGCGGCCGAACATCCCCGCCTCGATGACGTTCAGACGAAGCTCCACCGATCCCGTGGTTCCCGACACACAAAGCGGCACCGAGCCGCCGACCACCGCGCGTGCGGGCTCCCCCTTGCGCGTGACCATCCACGTGACGGTGCAGGCGGTCTGGTCGGGGAGGTTCTCGACCGGGCCCGAGGCGCTGACCACCAGCGCATGCCCCTCGAGGCGATGAGAACGGATCGTGAGCGACAGATCGGTGGGCGGCACCGCGGTGACCTGGATGAGGCCCCCGGCGTACTGCGACAGCGGAATGCGAACGGTACTGGGCATGGCTCAGTCGTTGTCCTCGGGCATCCCGCCCGTGATGGGTCCCACCTCGCGCTCGGCTCCGTCCTCGCCCGGAGGCGGCACCAGCACGCTGTCGGCCGAGACCGCCTCGACCGACTGACCGAGGACCTGAGCCCAGCGACGACCGACCTTGACGGTGAACGTCCGGGGCGCCGCGTCGGGACGAAGCACCGCGTGCAGGCTCTCGAGCGAGACCGACGCCCGGAACACCCCGCGTGCGTCACACTTGCCGGTCACCCGCCCGCTCCCCCAGCGATCGGGCACGGGGTAGGACACGGGAACACGCTTCCAGTCGGTCTCGCTGGTGCCCTCGGCCTCGAAGAACACCTCGAGCGAGTTGGCAGCCGGGATGCCGAACGTCTGGGCCTCGATCTGCAGGGTCTCGGGGTCGTCGGCGGGCACGGTGCTGAGCGTCACCGCCTCGACCCGCGCGGTGGTGTCGTACTGCAGCGGCTCGGAGTCGGCGATGGAGACCTGTGCCCCCCCAAACGTGCCGCCGGTCTTGGTGACCTTGGCCACGATCGTCAATGCCTTGGCCTTGTAGGCGCTGGACTTCATGTCGAGCGTGGTGGTCAGCAAGTACTTGGCCTGGCCCTCGACGGCACCCGAGTTGTTGACGATTCGCCCGCGCTTGGCCTTGCCCACGGTGATCTTCGGCGCGCTGTTGTTCCACATCGCCAGGTCGCCGCCGAACAGAGGCACGCTGACGGCCAGGCTGCGGCCCGAGATGCTCCAGGTGGGCTTGCCGAACGCAGGCGAGCTCAGCACGGCCGACGGTGCGCTCGCGAACAGCTCCAGCGACGAACCCCCGGCCGCTGCCCGCAGTGCGTTCCAGTCGAGGTCGGCCACCGCGCCTTCACCGACAGCGTCGACCCCGGCGAGCTTGGTGTCGACGAGCGAGCCTCCGTTGACGAACCGCGCCCCGATCACCAGATGGACCTGCTGCGAGGGTGAGGGCGACAGCTCGTCGAGGATGGCCGCGTAGGCGGCGGAGGGATCGAACTCCACATCGACGATGCCGGGCGTGCCCTGTTGCACCGCGGGAGCAGCCACACTGACCTCGATCCACGGACCATTGCCGACCTTGGTCGCGCTGGCGAACTGGGCCTGGGCCTGGGCCTTGGCCAACACCCGCTCGGTCGAAGCCCCCTTGATTCGAATCGACAGACCATCGGCGGCCAACGACGACAACCAGATGCCGCTGCCGTAGGCCGTGCGCACGCCTTGAACCCCCTGCAGCAGCGCCTCCGCGACCTTGTCCGGAACCGTGCCCGCCGCCTTGATGTACTCGCTCCAGGTGAAGTTCTTGGTGATGTACTTGCGCTTGTTGGTGGGCCCGCGGACGACGTAGCCGCCCTCGATCACCGGGCCGCGGCCGGCCGACTCCGCCCCACGCCGCACCGCCTCTACGCCAATGCCCACGGCGACCTCGGTGAAGGCCGAGACATCGGGCGGCGGCTGCCCGGGCGCGCCCACCCAGGCCTTGAAGCTCACCCACCCGCGGATCATCCGGGGACAGTGGTCGGCGAACGCAATGGCCCACGTGAGCGACTTGCGACTGCCCCGCTGGGCCTTCGGCGGCTCGATCGTCGCCGCGGTGTCGAGCACCGGTGTCCCCACCTCGACAGCCGGCGCCCCCAGAGCCTGCGGCGACGCTCCGGGGATCGACAGCACGCACGACCTGCCCCACCACGACGCCGGGCACCCCACCCGCAGCAGGTCGCGCTCCCACGGTCCGGCGCCCAGGGTGACCGTGGGGCCCCCGGACACCTGCGCCTGGATCTCGACCTGCCCGTAGCTGGCCACTCCGGGCGATGCCTCGCTCACCGCGACGGCCTCGACCGGATCGCCTACCACCAACGCCGGCCGCTGGTGGAGGGCAGGCAGCCACCCGGCCCACCCCACCGGGGTGTCCTCGACGTCGGTCAGTCGGCCACCGGGGATCCGCACCTCGGCGTGACCGTGACGCACCAGCAGGTCCATCATCCACATCGCCATCACCGGGTGCAGGTGCTCCAGCTCGCAGGTCTTGGGCAGCTGGTAGGGCTCGCCGCCGTCGACGAACAGCGAGGGCTCGGCCCCCTCCGGACCCACCACCGGCTCCTCGTCGTGACCCCACCACGCCATCGCGTCGATCAGCGGTTCGATGACGTCGGCGGCGTCCTTGAACCGCGCCTCCATCGAGGTGCGCAGGCCGTCGGGGCTCCACTCGTTGAGGTGCGTGACCTTGACGTTGCGCCAGCGTGCGCCGCCCACCCGAGAAAAATGCTCGACCTCCTCGTCTTGCGTGGGCCGGGGACCGCCGCGCTGGACGTGAAAATCGTCGCTGGCCACGTCGACCGACTCGGCCCAGGCCGGGACCATCACCGTCAGCTCGGCCGGGGTGTCGCCGGAGAACGACGCGGTGACCTGCGTGGTGCTGCTTCGCCCGCCGCCGTTGAAGGTCAGCTGCACCGGATAGTCCCCGTCGGGCACCGAGTCGCGGAACGACTGCAGCCGCAGCGTCGACGGATAGACGAGGGTCTCGTCGGGAAGCGGCTTCGCCTCGGTCGCGAACGGCAGCCGCTCGCCGTCCCGCATCAGCGCCCGCAGCTCGGCCGGGCCGTAGTTGTTGTTGATGTGCAGGCCGTCCCCACCGTCGGGGAGCAGCCCCACCAGGTCGTCCAGCTCGGTGCCGCCCGCATCGAAGTAGTTGTTGTCGGTCTTCTCCTGAAAGTCGGAGAACAACCCCTCGGCCCCCAGGCGCTGCTGACCGAAGGCCACCAGCTCCGACAAGCCCGCGCCGGCCGGGGCCAACACCTCGAAGTGCAGGAAGGTCGAGCCCACCGCCGTCTGGTCGGGAATGAACCCGAGCAACTCACCGCAGCGGACTTCCATGTTCGCGCAGTCGGGGGCAAAGGTGACCACCTTGCCGTCGGCCAGCGCCTGCAGCGTCTGCTGGAGATCTTCGTCGGGCGGCTTGGCCACCGCCCGCACCTGACCGCCGCCCGAGCCGAGCGTGGCCGAGCTGCGGTCGGTGAACCGCGCCCCGTACACCTCGAACGTGCCCTGTTCCACCAGGGGCTGGCCGCCTGCGTCCACCGGCCAGTACACACCGCCGCCGCCTTCGTGATCGGGGTCGACCACCGTCAGCGAGCCTCCTCTGCGGCGTAGGAGGGCATTGAGCCACGGCACGTCGGCGTAGTTGGCGTCCGGAGCGTTCCAGTCGGGGACCTGCAGGTGCAGGTACAGGGTGTAGACGGTCAGCGAGCGCTCTTTTTCCGCCGCGCCACCGTCGTTGGTGCCCGCGCTGGGCAGGGGCTGGAGGTCCACGGTGTGCCGCACCAGCACCATCGCGTTGGACGTGCCCGACAGCTCTTGCGCCCGCGCTGGCCTGTCGGGGTCGCCCTGCCCTTGCGCAACGTCGCCGGGCACGGCGCCAGTCAGGCGCACGGCGACGATCTGTCCGGCCATCGCCACATGGACTGGCGACAGCCCTCGCTCGGGGGGGAGCAGGTGCGCCCCGCTGTGCACGTTGCGGTACAGGCCCAGCGGATAGAAGCCCCCCGCGCTCGTCTCGTTGTCGTGCAGGTAGGCGATCGGCCCCCGGGGCTCCTTGGCCGCGTCGAAGGGCAACACCACCGAGCGACGGTCGCTGCTCACGAGCACCGCGTCGGGCACCTCGGTCGGCGTGGTGGAGTACAGATAGGTCCCCCCCTGCCGCCCGTTGGTGAAGTCGTCCATCAACAGGTCGAAGCCGATCTCGTTGCCCTCGTTGAGCTCGAAGAACGTCCGCGCCCGCACCAGCACCAGACTCCCCTGCTGGGCCGTCCACGCGCCGTTCTTGATGCGAATCAGGTTGTGATCGGCCGACAGCTTCGACAGCGCGGCGATGTCGTTGCCACCGTTGGTCGCGGGCCCGGGCGTCCGATAAAACTGCACCCCACCCCGATTCGATCCGATGATCTTGGAGGTGGTGGTGGAGGGGTCGGCCATCGCGATCCACAGCGTCTCGCGGCCACCGATCTCGATGTGGGCATAGCCCACGATCAGGATCAGGTGACCGGGCTTGGTGCGGTTGCGCGACAGGCCGGAGTAGATGATGAGCGGGTTGTTGGCATCGAGCGCGGCACACACGGTGGCAAACCGCGAGAAGATCTGGCTCTCGTCCGCCATGATCGCCGAGGCCTGGTCGAGCCGGGCCTTCGTCTTGACGAACGGAAGCAGCTTGCCTTCTCGGTAGTGCGGCCACAGCTCGGTGATCGCCCCGTTGACCCGAACCCCGCTGAGCTTGTCGTCGAACGGCGGCGCCGTCGGGTGGGCATGAAACGCCCGCTCCCCGTTGGGCAATCGCAGGTCCAGGAACGAGTACTGGTCCGCGTCCCAGTGGGTGATGTACCGCGAGCGAGGGTCACCCCCCTTGATGAGCTCGTAGTAGTTGTAGAGCATCGAGCCCGAGGTCCGGCCGCACCAGTCCTGGGTCTTCTTGGTCGGGGAGTCGAAGTACTGCCCCATCAGCGGAACCTTGAGGAACCGGTACTTGCGGCACGCCTTCAGCAGCGTCGTGGGGATCTCGTACTTGTCGATCGGGTACACGCGCCCCGGCTCGTCGTCGTAGGTCTCCTCATCGAATTGTTGGACGACGTCCATGGCGTTCCCCCACTGAGTGGGAGACGTGCCCCCAAATCAGTCCCGACTGCCCCCATTTGGTTAAGACGCGTCTTTTCCTCGCCCATCGCGACGAAACTGGCCGCCCGGTTCGTGCGCTTCGTCGCCTCGTAAACACCCGTCAAACGGCGCCTATCGCAAATTGCCGCTGTCGGCCCACATGTGGGCTCCGGGTCTGCAGAATCGTGTGTGCGCCTTTGGCGCTGTTCGTTTTCGAGCACCCTCTGCACGACGACCAGTCGTGCAATGACCCACAAATACCTACACCTCGACGGTACCGGATCGTCGGCGCACGAGCGCCCGGCTTGCCAGTTCCACCGACGGCGATATCTTGTCACGAGGACTTCCGATGCACGCACGCATCTTCATGACGACCGCGACTACCGACACGGCTTGAGCCGGCCGGCGTGGTGTCATGCTTCGACAGACCCCCGGCCACCCGGGGGTTTTTCGTTGGTTTACCCTCCGTCGTTCCATCACACCGAAGACACTTCCGATGAGCATCAGCGTTTCGCTCCCCGACGGCTCCGCCAAGGAGCTCCCCGAAGGCAGCCTCGTCCGCGACCTGGCCAAGGCCATCTCCCCGCGACTGGCCAAGGCGGCCGTCGTCGGCGTGGTCAACGACCAGCCGGTCGACGTGACCCACCCCCTCTCCGATGGAGACTCGGTGCAGATCGTCACCGACAAGGACCCCCTGGCCCTCGACACGCTGCGCCACTCCGCTGCCCACCTGATGGCCGCGGCCATCCTCCAGGAAGTCCCGGGAGCCCAGCTGACGATCGGGCCCACGACCGACGACGGCTTCTACTACGACATCCACCTGCCCGAGGGCGCCACGCTGTCCGAGTCGGACTTCCCGCGGATTGAAGCCCGCATGAAGTCGCTGGCCAAGGCCGCGGCCCCGTTCGTTCGCTGCGAGGCCGAGACCAAGGACTCGGAGGTCTACCGCGAGTACGTGGCGATCGACGGCGGACACAACCCGTTCAAGCAGGAGATCATCGAGGGTCTCGAGGCCAACGGAGCATTTTCGGGGAACGCCGACGCCCCACAGGTCAGCTTCTACAAGACCGGCGACTTCGTCGATCTGTGCCGAGGCCCGCACGTCCCCAGCGCCAAGTGGCTCAAGCACACCAAGCTGATGAAGATCGCAGGCGCCTACTGGCGTGCCGATGCCAGCCGAGAGCAGCTGGTGCGGGTGTATGGCACGGCGTTCTTCTCCGCCGCCGACCTCGAGGCCCATCTGCATCTGCTGGAGGAGGCCAAAAAGCGCGACCACCGGGTGCTCGGCGAGAAGCTCGACCTGTTCCACTTCGTGGAGGACGCCCCGGGCTTTCCGTTCCTGCACCCCAAGGGCACCACGGTCTACAACGGCCTGATGGACTTCATGCGGGCGCAGCTGACACGGCGCGACTACCACGAGGTCCGGACGCCGCTCATCCTGCCGGAGTCCACGTGGCACACGTCGGGTCACTACGACCACTACTTGGAGAACATGTTCTTCACCAAGCGCAAGCTGCGCGACGCCGCCGTGCCCGAGAAGATCATCGCCGACGCCGAAGAAGATCGGCCGATGGCGGTCAAGCCGATGAACTGCCCGGGTCACCTGATGATCTACAAGCACCGCATGCACAGCCACAAGGAGCTGCCGCTGCGGATCGCCGAGATGGGGCAGGTTCACCGCCGCGAGCCCTCCGGGGTGCGCCACGGCATGTTCCGGGTGCAGGCGTTCGTTCAAGACGACGCCCATCACTTTTGCACGCCCGATCAGATCGAGTCCGAGATCGGAATGCTCATCGACTTCTTCTTCGAGGTCTACGGCGTGTTCGGGCTCGATGACATTCGGCTCGAGCTATCGACCCGCCCAGAAAAGTCGATCGGCTCCGACGAGGTGTGGGAGCGCGCCGAGTCGGCGCTCGAGCAGGCCCTGGAGGGCGGCGGCCGCACGTACCAGCTCAACGAGGGTGACGGCGCCTTCTATGGGCCCAAGATCGACTTTCACATCCGCGACTCGCTCGGCCGTACCTGGCAGTGCGGCACCATCCAGGTCGATTTTTCCATGCCCGACCGCTTTGGGCTGGAGTACGTCGGCGCCGATGGGGCCCGCCACACGCCAGTGATGATCCATCGCGCCTGCTACGGCTCGCTGGAGCGGTTCTTCGGCATCATCACCGAGCACTTCGCGGGGGCGTTCCCTCTGTGGCTCGCACCCGAGCAAGTGCGGGTGCTGCCCATCTCCGAGAAGTTCGTCGACTACGCCAACGGGGTCGCCAAGGCGCTGCGCACCCAGGGCCTGCGGGCACGGGTCGACGATAGCGACGAGCGGCTGGGCTACAAGATCCGGGGTGCCACGATGCACAAGGTCCCGTACGCGATCGTGGTGGGCGCTGCCGAGCAAGAGGCCAACACCATCAACGTGCGATGCCGCGACGGCGAGGACCTCGGGGCCACCACGGTCGACGAGTTCGTCGCCCAACTCCCCGCGTTCTCGGTACCCCGGCTGATCTCCCGCCTGGCCGAGACGACGCAGGCCGACGCCGCGCAGTAGCGGTCGATGTGCACCCCGCCGGGTTCAGCCCGGCGGGATACGGAGTGCCAGGGGCCGAGCCGCACCACCGACGCCCGCGCACGCCGCCACCATCGCCCACCCGATCCGAGCAATGGTCGCGGCACCCAGGCCCAGGCGATCGAAGTGGCTCGATGCCAGCTGCGCCAGGACCTGCGCCGGGTCGACTCGATCGCGCAGCGCGGTGAGCTGTGTGGCCAGCCGGGCGTTCGCGCCGCGATACCGCGCAAGCACGGGGATGACCGCCGGTCGCTCGAGCCTCGCCAGCTCCCCCAAAGACAGCGCGGGTAGCCGAGCGACAGCCGTGGGTATGGGGCCTCTCGCCCGCGCCACCGTCCTCCACGCCCGAAGCTGCTGCGATCGGTGGCCGCAGCCCCGACCGAACAGATCGACGACGACCGCCAGCGACAACACGGCAGTCGTGATCCGCACCCCGGCCGGGACCACCCGCTGCTGCCAGTCCAGCCACGTGGCGGTGTCGGCATCGCACCACCGATGGGCGCCCGCCACCGCCAGGCTGGGCATGTCCTCGATCGCTCCCGCGCCGTCGGGTCGGGTCGACCACCGGCCGATGAATCCTCCGTGGCGCAGCTGCGAGAGCACCTCGTCGACCGCCTCCGGCACGCCCGACGACAGCGCCGGACCGCGAAGCCGCAGCTGCACCCCGGGCCCTCGTGGGCGGTACCAAAACGTGGTGAGCCCCCCATCACGGGCCGATCGGATCACGGGCGCCAGGCCCGACAGCAACCGGCGAAGCGACGTCGCATGGGCGCCGTGCCAGCGCCGCAAGGCGACGTGAATCTGGATGCCCTCCGTCGGGGGCTCCGCAACAGCCGACGAAGCTTCAAGGGGCGCCCCATCGGGCACGACGAACGACGATTCGAGCACGGGGCCGCACCTGATGAATGAGGAGCGTGACCCGCGGTGCTTTGGGGGGAAAGGACACCGCCGGTCACGCTCCGAGGAGTCGATGCCCCGATAGACTCGGGGTTCGAGCTTTCGATCACCGGACGAGTCATTTCGTTTTATGGAGGGCGCGACGGTGCCGACGACACCTGGTTCGGTATCGTCGCAGTACACACCTCACCACAGGCGTTCATGTCAGCAAGCCCGCCGCTCGGCGCCACAGGCCCACGACGAGCGCAGCGGCCCGCCGATGCGGACGGACGGCTACGCGCAGCCCAGCGGGGCTGTGATCAACCCTGGGCGGCGCGGAGGTTCGCGCGCAGGGTCGACATCACCGCTTCGTCCTTGGTGTCGATGACCGGCGTATTGTCGTACTGCTCCCAGTACAAGCTCGCAGGGGTCGACTCGTCGACCTCGAGGCCACGACGCAGCTTGCGATTGTCGGGCACGAAACCACGCGGCACGAGGTGATGGATCGTGTTGGCGATGGTGCCCTGCAACCCGCAGATGAGCACCGCCGAGGTGCTCGGTCGCAGATGGCCGGCCTCGAGCCCCAGCGCCTGCTCGGTCTGCTCGATGCGCTCGGGCTCCAGCAGCGCCTCGACCCGACCGGTCAGGCCGCTCCAGTCGGGTTCTTCCCCGGGCCGACTGATGGTGGGCGCGTAGCGAAGCCCATGATCGCGTGCCAGGCCTTCGAGCTCCTCGCGGTAGCCCAGG
>JAHZJA010000122.1 GCA_022601155.1 Deltaproteobacteria bacterium
CGAGTTCCCCACGGTCCAGTCGGACCCGACCCCGGCGGCCGGTCCCGCTTCCCCTTGCGGGGCCGGCCGGCCACTTGGGGCCGTCACTTCGCAGGGAGCGACCGTGCGAACTTCATGCCGCGGTCGACCCACGCCTCGAGGGTCTCGTCGGTGGCGAAGCCCTTGGTGCCGACATAGACCATCCCCTTGCTCGGTCGCTTGGTGAAGTCCATGACACGCGCGTGGGGCTGCGCCAGGGCGTCGGCGTGGCCGTCGGGGCCCACCCGCACCATCAGCTCGTCCTTGACGATGCCGCAGGCCATGTTGCCGCCGACCATGAAACACAGGCCGCCGAACATCTTGCGCTCGGTGATCGCCTTGCGGCGGTGCAGGATGGTGCGGATGCGCTCCGCGAGCATTTCGTCGTAGGCCATCGTTGTGGGTCCTCCTCGGTGCGGACGTGTGGCCCCATCGATTTTCGACACGTCAGGCCGCACGGCGACGGCGAGACAACAGCCCCACCACGACCAACAGCCACCAGCCCCGGCTGTCGCGGGGCTCATCGGAGCAGCTGCACACGGAGAAGTCTGGCGGAGGAATCTCACCACCATCGAGTCCGGTGCCCGAGTCATCGGTGCTCCCCGTGGTGCCGAGCGTTCCGGTGTCACCACCACCGGTGCCGGGGGTGCCGGTGTCCGGGTCGGGAGTGCCGGTGTCTGGGTCGGGGGTGCCGGTGTCCGGATCGCCCGCGGTCGAGTCGCCGGTGGGCATCTCCGGATCACAGGCGTCGCCCACCCCGTCCATGTCGCGGTCGGCCTGGTCTTCGTTGGCGTCCTCGGGGCAGTTGTCGTCGTCTGCACACACCCCATCGCCATCGACGTCGTTGTCGGGGTCGTCGGGACAGTCGTCGCACTGGTTGCCCAGCCCGTCCATGTCGTCGTCGGCCTGGTTGACGTTGATCACCCCGGGACAGTTGTCCATGTCGCCGCACAAGGTGTCGTTGTCGGCGTCGTCGTCGGGGTCGCCGGGGCACGGGTCGCACGCGTTGCCGGCCCCGTCCATGTCGTCGTCGAGCTGCATGGGGTTGGGCAGGCCCAGGCAGTTGTCCAGATCGTCGCAGACGGTGTCGGCGTCATCATCGTTGAGCTGAGCGTTGGGGCACGGATCGCACAGGTCTCCGAGGCCATCCATGTCGCCATCGAGCTGCATGGGGTTGGGAATGGCCGGACAGTTGTCGAGCGCATCGATGAGCCCGTCCATGTCGCCGTCCTCCCCGGCCAGCAGCGCGATCATGTTGGCGCGGAGGTTGAGCGACTCGGGGTTGGGATCCCAGAAGTTCGACGTGGTCAGCCCGCCAAAGATGACCTGCCCGGCCCCGAATGCCGGGAGGTGGGCGGCATTGATGGCGCCCCCGGCATCGAGGATGAGCGGCACGAGGCCGGGCCCGCCCACGGTGGCGTGCGCATAGGAACCACCGGTGAACATCAACGAGATGGGGACGAAGGGTCCGCTCCAGATCGGGTGGTTGGGGTCCGCCGCAGTGCCGGGGTTGAGCGCGTTGCCGGGGTAGTTGAGCACCACGCCGCCAAAGCCCCAGTTTTGCGAGAGGCCCTCGTTGGGCGCCGCGTTGAGCAGCAGGTCGCCGCCCGCGGAGACCCAGGCCTCGAGCGCAGCCTGGTTGGCGGTCAAGAATGCCTCGAGCTCCAGGGCGTTGGAGTCGCTGCCCTCGATGTACAAGAACGTGTAGACGGGAGAGAACAACACTGCGGTGTCGACGGTCTCGTAGCGAAGATCGTCCCAGCCGCCCATGCCGAACACCAGGTCCATGGCCTGCTCGTTGGCGTTCGATCCCCAAGGGGCGGCGACGTTCGAGCGGATGTAGCCCACCGCGGCGGAGGCCTCGCCCGCGCGTGTGCCCATGGTGGCCGCCGTGACCGCCAGTGCGAGTGCCGGAAGGTGAAGTCGCCCCGAGTTCAATCCAATCATCGTCGTTCCATTCGTGCCTCGACCCTCGCGCGCTCGCCCACACAGCCTCGCGCACTGTCATTGTATAGCCCTGTGGCCCAACACGACGCAGCCTCCCTGCTGTGATGGGAAGCCGGACAGCGCAAATGGAAGAGGGCGAGCGCGACGACGTCGGCTCACCCCCATTCGGCCCGTCGTCCGCTCGCTACTCGTCTTCGATCGCGCCGTTGACGATCCACGTCTCGATGTCGGCAAGCTCGGCTTGGTCGAGCGAGCCGGCTCCCGTGAGCGGATTGTAGGGCATCTGGAGGCCCTGGATCCGCTCGTCGCCGATGAGCTTGAGGTACAGGTAGCTGTTTTCGGGGTCGCCCGGCTCGATGAGATTCATCTCGGTCAACTGCCCCGAAGGCTCGAGCAAGCGCTCGTAGACCCCGTCGCCGAGCAAGGTCAGGCCGCCCTGCGGATCGTCGGTGTTGTGACAGCCGCCGCAGTTGAACTCGAGGATCAGCTTGATGCGAGCCTCCCAGGTGACGCCGTCACCCAGCAGGTTGAGGCTCTCGGGGTTGTCGGCCGCGTCGCAGCGGTTGTAGTCGATGGGGCCGGACAACATCGCGGTGTCGCCGTCCTCGGGGAAGCCCTCCACCAGGCAGAACAGCGCCAGCATCTCGGAGATGCTCAGCGGTGCGTTGGCCAGGGGCATGCGCGAGCCGGGCACGGGCTCGCCGTGTAGCTCGCCCCGCATCCGCGAGATGAGATAGCTGCCGAGGGGATCGCCGGGCTCCAGCATGCTCACCGGGGTCCCGGCGTGCGCACCAAAGATGCCATTGCGGTTGGCGTCGCCCATCACGATGCCCACCCCCACCAGCTCTTGGACGTCGTCGACCTGGTAGTCCTGGACCACGCCGAACAGGTGGGTGCGATCGGCCGAGAGGGTCCAGCCCGTGCGGTAGCTGCCGTAGGCGCTTTGCTGGACCTCGCCGTTGTCGTTGATGAACGAGCGAATGAAGTCGGCGGTGCCGAAGCTGTTGGGCTCGTCGCCGCCCAGCGGCGAAGCGAGCTGGATGTGCAGTCCCGGTGCATCGTCGGCCACGGGCCCCGACTCGATGTCGGGTGGGTCGCCTTGGATGTACTGGACCCAGCCCACCTCCACGGGCTCGCTGTCGAAGCCGTAGCCCGAGTACACGATGCGATCACCGGGCCGCTCGCAGCCGTCGTAGACCGAGCCGAACTCGCCCGGCTGCACGTTGCACGGCGCCGAGAAGGCAGCGGCGAAGTTCGCTGGGGTGTGGAGGTCGGGGTACTCCTTGCGGTTGTGGCACACGCCGCCGTTGGGGGTGCAGGTCCGCCAGATCACCTTCTTGTGGAGATCGAGCCCGGTGGGGAACCGCGTCTGCGCCTCCAGCACGATCTCGTCGTCGCCCGCGTAGGGCTCGACCTCGGGAGCCTCGTCGATCTGAGGGCGCTCGGGCTCGAAGTCGATCCGGCCGGAGTTGTAGTCGACGTACTCGCGGCAGCCGGGCAGGACCAGCGCGAGCAGGGCGATCGAAGGAGCGAGTCGGAGGTACATCGCCATCACGCAAACAGATCGTCGAAGGGCTCGTCGGCGGGGAAGAACTCGTCGTGCTCGGCCCCGAGGGCATCGAGCATGGTCTTCCACATCGAGCGGTACGAGAACACGGGGCCTTGGTCGCTGAGATCGTCGGCGCTGGTGCTCCCGATCCGACGGCCACGCGCGCCGATGGGGCCGCCCATGAACGGCATCGACATCCACCGCGTGGCGTAGTCGCCCCCGTGGTCGCTGCCGCGGGCCGAGTTGAACGCGGCGCCCCGGGCCGAGCGCGAGAACTCGCTGCCGACCGCGACGATGGTGTGATCCCAGTAGGTGCCGCCCGAGGGATGCTCGAGCAGCTTGAGTGACCACTCCAGCGCCGACAGCAGCCGGTTGAGCCCCTGGATGCGCTCGGGGAGCATCTCCTCCTCGTCGGAGTGGAAGTCGTAGCCGCCCTGGTCGAGGTAGACGGCGGGGCAGCCAAAGTGGAACAGCCGTAGCGCGAGGTGGGCGTTGCGGCCGGCCCCATCGCCAAAAGCCATCGCCAGGTCGGCGTTGGACAGACCGTCGTAGACCTCGTTGGACGCGTCGCCCACCTTGAGCATGTCGCTGGCGAAGATTTCCGCGTAGGCCTTGGTGGCCTCGCGCGACTGGAGGTACGCATCGACGGTGGGAAAGTGTGCGGTGTTGACCTTGTCGCGGTGCCGCAGATCGTAGCCGTCGGCCAGATCGCGGGCCCACTGGGGCAGCTCCGAGCTGGCGTTGGAGTCGAACAAGTCGAGGTCGTCGCCCCGCAGCACGGGAGGACGGTAGGCGCCGTAGGCTCCGGTGCCGCGGCCCATGCCCGACTCGCCCATGATCACCGCGGGGAGCTGGATCTCGCCCCCGGCTGCGGCCTCGGCAACGACGTCGCGCAGGCCGTAGTTGACCATGGTGAACAGGCCGGTATCGCCACCGACGTAGCCGGTGAGGAATCGCTCGAGGCCGGTGTTGTGGTTGCCGTCGGCGCTACCGGCCAGCGGCTCGTGGTCGACAC
>JAHZJA010001396.1 GCA_022601155.1 Deltaproteobacteria bacterium
ACGCGGGTGTCCTCGCCGCCGCGGGGCCCCCCACCGCCCTCAGCCTCCGGCTCCGACGTCAGGCCCGGTGGTTGGTCGATCCTCCCCCACTCGAGGGTCGCTCGTTCGATTGCGACAGCCTTCCCGTCGCGACGCGAGCCCAGCTCGAGCAGCTGTTGACCACCCAGCGGTGGGCCGAGCTGCTCGAGCGCAGCGAGTCGCTGTTCGACGCCCACCCCTACTGCCTCGATCTGACCCGCTTCACCGCGGCTGCGGCCGCGGAGGTGCTCGACGCGCAGGCACGAGACGCCCTCGTCGGTGAGGCACTGGCACTGGTCACCCGCTGTCCGAAGCTGGCCCGCGGCTTCGACCGCAACGGACTGCCGATCGCAACCAAGGAGACCCGCGCGTGGCTCAGCGCGCTGCGGGGTCCCACGCAAGCGGCGGCCAAGCCTGCCGACAATCCCTCCCCGACCCCGCCGACGGCCGCCGCCCCCGATGCGCTCCCCCCCGAGGTCGACGCCCTTCTGACCAAGGGCAAGGTGACCGAGGGGCTTCGGCTGGGCTCGGCCACCGCCGCGGGCCTGGTGGGCAGAGACGCCTTCGCACGCAACCTCCTGCTCGCGGAGCGACTGCGCGACGGCGACTCCAAGCGTCTGGCCTTGCCGCTGTTCCGCGCCCTCCTGAGACAGCTTCGCTCTTCATCGCTCGCGCAGTGGGAGCCCAAGGTCGGCTCGCGCTGCATCCGTGGCTACCTCCAGTGCGCCAACGCCAACAACGACGCCATCGACGACGAGCGCGCGCTGCTCGATGAGCTGATGTTGCTCGATCCCAGCGCCGCCGTCGGGCTGGTGTAGCGACCAGAGACGAACAGCACCATGGCAGACTCCGGAAAACCGTTCTACCGAACCGAGCACCATCTACGGCGGTTGGGTGGTGATGACACGGAGTTCCTCGTGCAGGGCTTCGACCTGTCCGATGTGCTCAACGAAGGCTACCGCCTCGTCGTGCGCTGCAAGATTGCGGCGGCCCGGCAACAGAGCCTGTTCGAGGCCTGCGCGGCCCGGCGCTTGGCCGACGTGGAGTTCTTCCTGCGTCGACGGTTCCCCGACGGGTACTTGCTCGAGACCCGCATCGTGGGGCTGGTCCACTCCATCCAGCGCTCGTTGAGCGGCGAGCCCGGGATGGGCCCGAGTACCGATACGTTTCGGGTCGAGATCGTCCCCGCCCTCGAGCTGATGAAGGCCGACCAACAGGGCGGCACGTGGCACGACCGCTCGACGGCCGATGTGCTGTGCGAGGTGCTCGACGAGGGCCTCGCCGTCCACGGACGAGGCATCCAGCGCAAGCTGACCGGCACATATCCCGCCGTCGATCTCATCGTTCGGCGGCCCAACGAGTCGCGCTACGACTTTGCGCAGAAGCTGATGCGGCGCACGGGCATCTCGTTTCACTTCGATCACCGGTCGGGCGTCGAGACCCTGGTGCTCACCGACGACAACGATGCCCTGCCGCAGGGCACCCAGCGGCACCCCGAAGTCCCGCTGCGCTCGCAGTGGCTCGACCTGGCGACCAACCAAGAAGAGCGCATTAGTGGGGTATGTCGCGCGGTTGGCATGGCCCCCTCGAGCGTGGAGTACATCGGCTTCGACGTCGGTACGCCCCAGGTCCCGGTGCAGGGGCTGGCCGAGCTCGACTCGGTGCTGGGCATGCTCGAGGGTCTGATCGGCGGAGGCAGCGGCTCGCCGACGCCCAAGGGCGGACAGGTCATCCAGACCGAGGCATTTCGCGTCAATGAGCGTGAAGACCCCGAGCTCCAGTTCTCTCGCCGCGCCCAGCTCCACGCCGAGGTCGAGTCCAACCGTGCCGGGCTCATGGATCTACAGACGACCCTCACCGGAGCGCTGGCGGGCCGCCAGTACCGTATCGAGGTGACGCCGGGGGACGAGCGCCCGATGCTCGTCACCCGCGTCCAGGCGTCCGGCGACAACTTCGGTGAGACCCCCACCGACTACTCCAACGCCATGACGGTCATGCCCATCGTGTCCGACACGGGCCAGGCCGTGCCCCTGCGGCCGATGGCACAGCCGGATGAAGGCACCCTGTTCGGGGTGTTTCGCGCCAAGGTGATCGCCGTCGACAACGACCCGCTCGACGTGGACGGCTATCTCCGCTGTCGGCTCGAGTTTCCCTGGGACCAGCAAGGCGGCGAGGTCAAGACCACCTACGTCAGCGTGCTCCAGCCGATGGCGGGCGCGCACGGAGGGACACAGTGGTTTCCGCGCGCGGGTGACCGCTGCCTGGTGACGTTCGTGGGCGGGAACTGCGAGCAACCGGTGATCCTGGGCTGCCTGTACGACAACGAGTTCCAGCCCCCGATGATGGGGCCCCCCGACGAGGCCCAGCGCCTGCCCGCCGCGGCCAGCTGGTTGGGATTCAGCCACGCCAGCGTGGGTGACAAGGCCCGGCAGAGCATGATGAACGTGCGCGTCGATGCGGGGCAAGAGCAGATGTTCTTCAACGCTCCGCACGACTGGCGCACCGATGTGGGGCACGACAGCCGAGTCTCGATCGGCAACGACCGCACCCAGACCGTGGGCCGCAACGTGGAAGAGACCGTCGACGGCAAGGTCCGGTACCACGTCCAGGGCAACCGCGAGGAGACCGTCGGCGGCAACTACTCCGTGCTGGTCGAGGGCAACGCGGTCGTCGATGCCAAGGGCGGCTCCACATCCACCATCGCGGGCTCCGTCCACAGCACCTGCAAGGCGGGCGTCACCCACAACATCGATGGCGGCCACCGCGAGAACGTCTACAGCGGAGACCGTGTCATCAAGGTCACCCAGGGTTCGTGCCTGCTGTCGGCCGGAAGCTCGATCGTAGCCCGGGCGCCCAGTGTCTCGTTCTCGTCCGGGTCCGGGCCCGGCAGCGGCGCCATGGGAGCCGCGACCAGCAGCAAGCTCGAGCTCGCCCGCAGCGCAACCCTCAGTGGCCCCAGCCGCTGCACGTTGGAGTCCGGACCCAGCAAGGTCCAAGCCGACACCGCCGGGGTGACGATCACGGGGAAGACCACCGCCCTGCACGATGAGCTGGGCGGCAAGGCTACGCTCTCGCAAGGGGCCATGGTCGTGGACGCCCCCCGAGGCATCGAGCTGCGCTGCGGCGCCAACTCCCTGCGTCTGGCGCCCGATGGCCTGTTTCTCAACGGGGTGCAGCTTCGCATCGAGACACCGCGCACCGAGGTCCGGACCGCGTCGTTCGACATCATTGGGCCCCACCCCGGGAGTGACGAGCGATGAAGGACTCGATCGCAGTCCCGCTGGAGCGACTGGGCGATGCGGTTCAGCGCTACCTCCACGACCCCGACGCCCGGCTGCTGCACGTGGCCATCGACACGCACCTGCGCTCGGGGGGACTCCGGCTGGTGCTGGCCTCCGAGCACCTGGCCGACAACCGCAGTCCCTGGATGTGTGTGGCGTACCAGGCCCGCGGTGATGCGGCGTGGGTGGAGCTCGAAGATCGCCTCGTGGACGAGCACGAGGCCCTCCGGGACGCGGGGGCCCCCATGGTCCCGCTCCGTCGCGATCTGGCCGGAACGCCAGGGCCCGCTCGCTTTGCGGCGCGCTTGGTGCAGTGCGAAGCCACGGTGCGAGCGCCCGCCCGCGGGTTGTTCGTCGTCCTGGTGTGCCCGCCGGGCACGCCGGCCCCGCGATGGCTCGACCAACTGCGGCAGCTCATCGTCGCCCCTGCCCTGGCCCGGGTACGGTTCGTGTTGCTGTCCGCCCCGTTCGAGGCCGCCTCATGGCACGCGGGCCTGCCCACGGGCGTCGTGGCGTTCCACGAGTGTGTCGTCGACCCCCAGCTCGCCCAACGTGAGCTCGCCGAAGAGATCGAAGCCGAGGAACGACTCGGTCCGGGACACGAGGGGGCGTGGCCGCGGGACGTCCCGATCCCAGCCCCGGCCGGCTCGGGTCGCATCACGCTCCCTGCCTGTGCCGCCAACGATCCCCCGCCTCCTCCGGCGACCAAGACCAGTTCGAATCCAGCCTCGACATCGCCGCCGGGGGGCGACTCGGTGCGCCTTTGCATCAAGCGCGCGGTCCTGGCCCGCCAACGCGGCGACCGTGCCCAGACGATCGCGCAGCAGCTACGGGCACGAGACCTGTGCGTACTCGACGGCAATCCCGAGGATGCGATCCGGATGGAGCTGATCCTCGGCGGCTACTTGCTGGAGTTCGACGACCGCGCGCATGCCCATCAGGCCTTCGAGCGCGCGGCACACCAAGCGACCCAGCACGGCGCAGCGGGACTCGAAGCACAGGCCCACTACGCCCGAGCCTGGACCTGGCGTGGACAACCCGAGCCCGACCTCGCGCTACGGTCGTACATGGCGGGCGTCGAGGCCGCCAAGCGCGGTGACCACCTCGCGCTCGTATTCGAGGGCTACTGGGAGGCGGGGGACCTGTTGCTCGAGCTCCAGCAGCGGTCATCGCTCGTGTCGCTATGGACTGAAGCCATCCGGTTCGCGGGGATGCACCCTTGGACGCGGCTGCGAGGGACGCGATTGCCCGCGCTGGCCGAGCGCCTCGCGGAGGTGCTTCGACGACTGCATCGCACCAAAGACGCCCGAGCGGTAGCCGCCTGGGCGTCGCAGAGCACGGGGGATGACCATGTCCGCTAGGCCCCGCTCTCGCCGTTCGTTCGTCGCGATCGTGATCGCGGTGGCGTTCGTCGCCGTCGCCGGGGGTGCCCTGCTCGCCTACATGATCTTCACGGACGAACCTCGTGTTCCGCCGATCACCGCCGCGCCGCCGCGGCCCCCCGCGCCCGTGGAGAAGTTCGAGGCCGACTCCGTCGTCGCCTGGAACGAAGTCCACACCCCCGCCGCTGCCACCCGCCGTCGCCGCCCGGCGCGGCAACGGTCGGGCCGTCCCCGGGATCGCGTCGACGACTCCACCATCGGTGCGGGGCTCGGCCGTCTGCAGGCGGGCTTCGACGCCTGCGCCCGGGACCACGGAGCGGTCACCGGCTCGATCGTGCGCGTGGACTTCTCGGTCACGGCCGACGGGAGCGTCGATGACAGCCAGGCGCGTGCGCCCCATCGACGCACGCCGCTGGGACGCTGCGTCGCCGACGTGTTGGCCGGGGGTCGGTTCGGGCGCAGCACCAGCGGCCGCCGCGACATCCACCGGTCGATCGCGTTGCGCCCATGACGGCCCGACGCCACACTCGGCCCCGGCCGGGCCTGCCTGCTCGGTGGTCAGGCCTCGTGCTCGGAGTCCCCCGACAAGTAGCGCTGCACCGTGATGTGCAGCTGGCTCTGCATGACCAGCATGGCGTTCTTGACCTCGGTGGAGTTGGTCCCCAGGCTCCGGCGCAGCGCCTCGCGGGTCGACGCGAACAGAGCTTCCTGCGCCCGCAGTCGCCAGCGATGCGCCGTCGCGCGATGCACTCGATAGATCTTGCCCACTTCATCGATGCCCAGGCCGTGGATCAGGAAGTGACGCAACAGGTTGCGCTCCCGTGGGGACAGCGCTGCGAAGCCCTCCCGCAGCGCCTCCCGCAGCTCGTCTTGGAACCGGTCCTGCACCATCGCCAGCTCGGGATCGACAGTGGCAGCCCGCAGCCCCAGCAGCTCGGTCTCGTCGACCTGGTGCCCCAGGTCCCGGCGTTGGGTTCGGCGGACGAAGTCGATCACCTGCCGCACGATGGTGATCCTCAGCCAACCGCGCAGGGGCCCCCGACCGCTGTACTCGGCGATCCGCGGCAACGTCTCCCCCTCGGGCGCCGTGAACAACTTGGTCAGCAGGTGCTGCCGAAAGTCCTCGGGACTGACGTCGGCATTGCCCGACCGCGCGATGGCGGCCTCGATGTCGGTCCCAAAGCGCGCCTGGAACCGAACCAGGGCATCGTTGTGGCCCGCCGCACACCCGCACGCCAGCCACAGATCGCCGGCGCGCAGCAGCTGCAGGTGCGGCACCAGGTGCTCGACGTCGATGCAACGCTCGCCCACATAGCGGAGGTACTGCGCCGGATCGATCTCGATCGTCGGCTCCTCGGACCGCGCCAGCGCGACCAGTTCATCCAATGCCGCCGCGACCTCGGGGCCAGCCGCCTCGCTCGAACGACCCAGCCCGGCCATGAATGCTCGTTCGAGGGCTGGTGGAGACACGCCAGAGGTTATCGTAGCGGGGATACGGCGGTCTGGACAACCGACCACGATATTCCGGTTGGCCCCAGACCGCACCCACAGCCGCACCGGTGCCTCCGCATCCCCCAAGCCCATGCCCAGCGAGTGCGACGCCCCATGCTAGGACATCGTCCCGCTCTGCAACCGTCGGATGGATGATCTCTCCGATAGTGAGCTGCTCGCGTTCGCTCAGGGCGAGCTTTCCCCCCAGGCCCGCCGCCGGGTCGAGCTGCGCCTGGATCGGTCGCCGAAAGACGCCGCGGTGGTGGCCGGTCTGGTCAAGATGTTCGGCGCCGCCGAGGACACCGTCGTGTCCGAGGGCGAGCCCACGACCGCCGCGTGGGGGCGCAAGGACGAGCCCGAGGCCACCTTGCCCGAAAGCGGGCAATTGGGGCGCTACCTGCTCATCGGAGAGCTCGGTCGCGGTGGAATGGGCGTGGTCCACCGCGCCTACGACCCCAAGCTGCAGCGCGAGGTCGCCCTCAAGTGTCTGCGCCCGGGCCAGACGTCGGCGCAGACCCACGACCGCCTGATCCGCGAGGCGCAGGCGATGGCGCAGCTCAACCACCGCAACGTGGTCAGCGTCTACGACGTCGAGCTGTTCGACGAGATGCTGACGCTGGCGATGGAGTACGTCGACGGGACGAACTTGGCCGCGTGGTTGCGAACCCGCTCCCATCCCTGGCGTCGGGTCCTCGAGGTGTTCGATGCGGCGGGCCGAGGGTTGGCCGCCGCCCATCGAGCCGGCCTGCTGCACCGAGACTTCAAGCCGACCAACGTGCTGGTGGCCAACAACGGTGACGTCAAGGTCACCGATTTCGGGATAGCCCGGGTGGCCGACAACACCGCCCTGCAATCGCTGAGCGCCTCGCTGCTGGGGGAAGACACTCCTTTTCCCGGCACGGACCAAAAACTCACCGAGGACGGCCAGATCATGGGGACGCCCTCGTACATGCCCCCCGAGCAACTCCAGGCCATCGCGCTCACACCGGCCGCCGATCAATACGCCTTTTGTGTCTCGCTGTGGGAGGGGCTTACGGGCAGCCTTCCGTTCGAGACGACCGGCTCGACCTTTCGCCATCGCGAGCTGGTTGCGCTCAAGAACGCAGGCGCCCCGCGGTGGCCGAGCTCGGCGTCGTCGGTGCCCCGTCGCATCGTCGATGCCATCGCCCGTGGACTGAGCCCGGCACCCAAAGACCGGTGGCCCACCATGGCCGACCTGCTGTTGGCGCTGCGCTACGACCCGACCAAGCGCCGTCGTCGGATCCTCGGTATCAGCGCGACGGCAGCTGTCGTCGTGGCTGCCGCGGGCGGCCACACCTACCACCGCAGCGAGCTCGCCAGCGCCTGCGAGGCAGAAGGCCAGCGCATCGCGGAGATCTGGAACCCCACGCGTGCCGCCCGGGTCGCCGATGCGTTCGCCCAGACGAACATGGCCTATGCCACCGAGACCTGGGAGCGCGCCGCCCCACAGGTGGAAGCATTCGTGGGCGCGTGGCAGCGCGCTCGCACCACGGCGTGCATCGAAGGCGAGCTCGACGGCACCCGCCCCGCGCCGATGTTGGCCCGCACCCGCTCGTGCCTGGACGAGCAACAGGCGATGCTCCGAACGCTCGCGGAGCAGTGGACCGCGCCCAACGAGACCGTCGTCAGCCGAACGGCGATGGC
>JAHZJA010001397.1 GCA_022601155.1 Deltaproteobacteria bacterium
GAGAAAGACGCGTGGCATCTGGATCTTCGGCCAGGCACGCCGCACGCTCGAGGCTCGCCGCGATGCCTATCGCAGGATCGATCCCGGCCTGCGCCTCGATGGAGGCCAGCGCGGGCTCGGCCACGCTGCAGCTGACCCCGGGGGATCGAACATGACTGAGCGTGGCGAGGGCGCAATAGTTCGGGTCCGCTTCCACCCGGTGGCACTGCGCCGCGAGCGACTGGCGGCGCGAAGTGGTTCCGCGAGGATCGGTGCTCTCCCACCGTAGGGTCTCGGCCACGATGGCCCAGAGCATGCCCACCTCGTCGGCTTCCAAGACCGGGACCGTCGCCGGATCGTGCTCGGTCCGATCGACGAGCATCGTCAAGACCGGGACCACCTTGCCCGCCACTGCCACGCTCGACGGGAGCTCAAGCCCGTCGAGTCGAGCCAGCACAGGGGCGGCACGCTCTCGGTCGAACGTACGGACCGTCACCCCGGATTCGCCGACGGCGATCACCGCCAGCGCGCCCGCACGCCGGGCCTCGGCTTCGATCGTCATGGGCTCCCACTGCGTTGCGGGTACGCGGAGGCAAAGCGTGGGGCGTAGTCCGGAGACCGCCGGACGATCTCCGCCCAGTCCCTGGCACAGCGTATCGAAGGCGGCCCGAGTCGGGACGGATGCCGTGCCCGGCGTCACCACCACCACCCCTCCGGCGGCGCCATCGAGATCGAGGGCCGGCTGCGAGCGCATGCCCCACCCGACCGCCATGCCGACGACGGCCACCGCCGCCACCGCAGGGATCAACCGCCGCCGCCGGCCACCGGCCGACGTGCGAGCGGGCGTCGCCACGCTGTCGACCACCGAGTCTTCGACCGCCGAACCGTCGACCGCGGTGCGCCCCGGGGCCTCGCTCGAGGTGTCACCCGAAGGTTGGTCCGCGATACCGAGCCCGCGGAGCCGGTCGAGCATCTCCCGGGCCGAGGCCGGACGGTCGTTGGGATCGGCCGCGAGCGCATCCATCACCAGTCGGTCGAGTGCCTCGGAGGTCTCGGTGCGGTGGACGCGAACGGGCAACACCGATGTGCCGTCACGCCACGGCTGCCGCATGCGCTCGAGCGTCATGCCCCGATGCCCTCGCGGCAGCCGCCCCGTGAGCATCTCGTACATCACCACGCCCGCCGCATAGACGTCGGCCCGCGAGTCTGCCGTCGACTCCCCGCTCAACGTCTCCGGAGCCATGTACGGCGGTGTCCCGCCGACTCCCCCCCTCGCCAGCATCGAGGTCCGCGCCATGCCGAAGTCGAGCAGACGGACGCGCACCCCTCGTTCGCTCAGCCCGATGTTCTCCGGCTTGATGTCCCCGTGGACGTACCCCTGCTCGTGTAGCTCACACAGCCCCGCCAGCACCCCGTCTGCAATGTCGACGACGTCGACCAGGTGCGGCCGCTGCCGCAGGTGTTGCCGCAGTGATGGGCCCTGGATCAGGTCCATGACGAAGTACGGCACTCCGTCGCTCAGGCACCCGAAATCCGACACGCCGATCAGGTGCTCGCCCGCGATGCGCGACATCAGCTGTGCCTCGCGCAAGAACGCCTCGCGGACCGCCGCGCCCTGATGCCGCTCACCCAGGAACTTGATCGCAAAGCCGCAGTCGAGGACCAGGTGCCAGGCCTCGTAGACGCACCCGAAGCCACCCGCACCGATCCGCCGCGTCAGCTCCCACTTGCCGTCGACGATCGTGCCGGGCTCGACCAGGCGGTGCAGCTCCCCTCTGAGGTTGCGCTCGAGCAACAGCTCCAGGCCCGGCGCAGGCGGAGGGGCCTCGACCTGGACCGACTCGGAATCGCGGTGCGTTTGCGCCTCGTTCCGTTCGTCATCGATGTTCATCGAGTCGCGGCTCGGTGCCAAACCAGCGGTGCCCCACGGTAGCATCCAACCGGTGGCACTTGGCGTGTGGGGTCTTGTCGTGCTGCCACCGACCGCTCGCATTCCTGGCTCGTGCCGGCGGGCGGCCTTCGAGCAGCTGCTCCCGCATCCGCATCAGCTTCTTCGCGAGCCGATGCTTGCGTTGGTGCGCAGTGTTCTCGCACAGCCCCAGCTGCGCGCCTACGTGCTTGATCGTCTCTCCCCGGAGGTAGTGCTCCTCGAACATCACCTGGTCGTCGGGTCCCAGTTGCTCGTTCACCAGCCGGGTGATCCGCTGGAGAAGATCGCGGTCGACGACGCTCGAACCAATCTCGGACCGCGGCTGTGCGATCCCACCCAGATGCCGCTCCGCGGGTCGATCCAGGCGCTGCTTGGCGATCTGCCAGCCTAGTCGACCGCTGACCAGGGCCAGGAACCGCCAGAACGGAGTCCCTCGCTCCGGGGCGAAGTACCGCAGCAGCTTGCCCTGTCGTCGTAGCAGCTGTGCCCACACTTCTTGCACGATGTCGTCGAGCATCGGGGCCAACGTGGGCCATCGCCGTACACGACGGCCGACCGCGAGACGAACGGTGCCGGCATAGCGGTCGTAGAAGCGGCGAAAGTACGTCCGCTGCCCGGCGAGGGCACGCTCGATGACCACCGCGTCGAGATCAACCGGATCGGATCCAACGCGCCTTGGTGGACGGGGATGAAGCTCCATCGTTGAGTAGTTCCGGCAGCCCTCCCGATCTTCGCGGCGCGGCCGAAAAAAAACTTCGACCTGGGTGTCGGCTTGGGAAAGGGACGGAACCCATCGACTTTTTCGTCGCGAACCGAGAAGATCGAACGCGGTCGCGGGACTGGACGATGGGGATCGATTCTTCGAGGAGAGCGCCGCGACGGCGGCGGGTCGACACCTGCGGATACGCGCCTGGCGGCTGGCTCCGCGGTCCAGCGATCCACGTCGCCCTCACGATGGGGGCGTGTGCTCACGATGCCGCGCCGCCACCATCTACGCCCGTCCGCGCCGCGCCGGTCGCCCCCGACGTCGCGCAGTGGGTGCACAGCGAGCGGATGCGGGGGCCCAAGACCTCCAACCGTGGCACCGCGATGGCCTTGTTTCGTGTCCCCCGGCAGGGGCCGAGCGCCGGTACCACGGTCGTGCCTGGCAGCTGCGCGCTCGGTCTGCGCTCGTTTCTCCCCACGCCTGCGCCGGTGACCTCGACGGTGTTTGCCGTCGATGCCGAGGGGGCGCTGCTGCGGCATGTCGCCGAGCGGTGGACCGCGGTCGCGGCTCGCGAGCCATTGCCACCGCTCGAGCTGCTGCTCGGGTTCACCGCCGCCACGTCCCCGCTCGAGCTGCTGGCCAAGGGCCCGGGCTTCGATGACTACTGGCTGCTGACTGTCGCCGATGCCGAGGTGTCTTCGGTCGACCCCGTCGACCCGGCCCGCCTTCCTCAATTCGCCGACCGCAGCAGCTTCCGACGCCACTACGACACGCGCCAGTGCCTTGCCAA
>JAHZJA010001398.1 GCA_022601155.1 Deltaproteobacteria bacterium
CGCTGTCGTCGATAGGCTGCGACTCCGACGGGTGTCAGTGCGAGCCCGAGCCACAGTGCTGCCTGGTGCTGTGCGACAACAACGGGCCCATTCAGGTCTCTCCACCGCCCACGAGCTGCGGAGGAATCTCGTGCGATGAGTTCGTGCTCCCCACCGGCTGCGCAGTCACGCTGGGTGCAGGCAAGGCAGAGGACTTTCTCAACCACTCCTGCGACATCGCCGACAGCAGCCGCTACATGACCGGGACTCAGCCCGACCTGACCGAGACCTTCGAGTGCGTCGCATTGGTGGGCGCTGGCGGCGACGGCGACGAGCGTCCCATGGAAGCGATGACCCAGGCGATCGGCCAACAGACCAGCGCCAACGGCTGCCACGAGGGATTTTGCGCGACGACGCGATCCTCGTGGTGACGTTCATTACCGACGAGGACGACATTGCCTCGCCCGGCTCGCCCGACACCTGGAAGCAGGCCTTGATCGACGCCAAGGGCGGCAACGAGGAGGCCGTGGTGGTGCTGGGGTTACTGGGCGACAACACCCGAGCCGATGCGGTGTGCAACGACGAGCTCGCCGAGGACTCACCGCGGCTGCGCGAGTTCGCCGAGTCGTTCATCCACGGCAGCTGGGGCAGCGTGTGCACGCCCAGCTACAACGACTTCTTCGAGCAGGCGGTCTCGGTCATCGACGTCTCCTGTGATGCGTTCGACCCCGTCCCGTAGGTGGAGCGGATGCTAAGCCACGGTCTTGCCCGGCCGCCGCCGTAGCAGGAGCAACACCACCACGCCCGTCACGAGCAGCGACAGGACGATCCACGCAATGTTGAACCACCGAGCGGTGAGCTGCTGCGTGCTCCGTGGTGTCTCCAGCTCGGACTCGGCATCTTCCAGCGCTGGCTCATCAATACCCACATAGATCCGCTCGGCCTCCTCGACCGCATCGAAACCAACCCACCCCTGGGGCAGCAACAACGCCCGCTGCCCCGTGAGACCGCCGAAGGGAGGAACCGCCGCCGTATCGGGCTGAGGGCTGGGAACGAGTCTCAACTGGTCGCTCTCGAGTACGAGGTACGCGATCGACCCGAACAGATGCGGAGGCAAATTCAAACCTCCGCTGCCGTCCAGTAGCACGGGCGCCCTCCCCTGATCATCGAGCTGCACGATGTCACCCCCCGAGGGAGTCCCGCGGATCATCAGATCGGCGAACTCGGCTCCGTAGTGGATACCGGGGCCCCGGGCGCCTCCTCCCGAGAATGGGTACAGGGTCGCGGCCACGACCCCCACATCACCGCCGTCGTTGGCCGGGACCCAGTCGACGATCAGCGGCTCATCGGATCGCATATGAGCCTGATAGAAGGATGCGATCCCCGTGGCGGATCCCTGAGACCGCGGCACCTCCAGGCGGGCATCGGCCTCGACGGAAACCCACGGCATGCTGGGGTCGACGACCTCGCACGGCTCGGGTTGATCGGTCCGAAAGTCCGCGACCACCCTCAGCTCGAGGATGTCGCGGTCCCACCAGATCTTGGGGATCTTGACCCGCATCGGGAAGGTCTCGAGCTCGTTCCACTCGTCCAGCACCCACGTGGCGAGGGGGTGTTCGTCGACCTCCACGTGCAGCAAGGCGGGCTCGAACCCGGGTGCGTTGCCGCTCCAGCGGATCGGGAGCACCAGCTCCGGCGTGCCCTCGATCTCCCAATCGGCCGGTTTTCGCCACTCGAACGACAGCACATGTCGCCCCTCGCCCCGCGCCGCCCACCCATTTGGATGCTGGACGTCTTTCATCGTGAGCACCACGACGCTGGTCTCCTCGACCTCCCTCTCCGACACTTCCGACATCGAGCTCGGCGGCCCCACCAGACAGGGGCCCAAGCCGCACAACACACGGAACTCGGGAGATGCGATGCGTTCGAGGGTCGGCAGCAGAGAATCTTCGTCGCGCGCCAGTACCCGGAGCCGCCGCGCCCGCGGGTCGACGATGCCCATCGCGGCCGGGGTGTCCAGCAGAGCCTGGGCAAGACCGGACTCCCGACGATTATCGAGTCGAGGAACAACGTCGAGCTCGATGATGAGCGGCGGTCTGGTCGACCCGGTATTGGGCTGATGACTCGGTTGCAGACCCCAGTCCCGCACGACGTGATCTGCGCTCACCTTCGCCCGAGCCCACGCGGTCCCGCTGTCGCGCGCCACGATTCGCACCACGGGCTCGGGCTCCGCGCTCCACTTCGCCGGCAGTGCCGCCAAACCGAGCAGGTCATCGTCCCGCTCCTCTTGGTAGTCAATCCACGAGCTGTCCTCGATCACGATCCAGTGGTCGAGGGTGTGGGGGGTACACTCGTCGTCGATCGGGACGAGAAATCCGACCAGCTCGAATGCATGTCGACCTTCTTTCATCACCCCGAGGGAGCTCGTCCATCCTCCATCCTCGACGATCTTGCCCAGCGATGCGCTCATCCTGGGTATGCCATCGACCTGAATCATCAACTTCGTACGCTTGGGATCGAGGCCAGCCGCACCACGCAATGAAACGAACGCGGACGCTTCGAGCGAAGACGGTCCTGCATCGAGCCAGAAAATATGACGCACCGAGCGTCCGCGAAGGGCGATTTCACCATCGAGCAACGGGACTGGGGCCGCAGCCGCCACACGGCCTGTCAGCCAAAACGATACAGCGATCAACCATATCGATACAATGATCGGTCTTGATCGTATGCTACTGTGTAGCTTCGAGGCAGAGGTCCCCTCCGACCCATGGTCGAACTCGTCCGTCCCGTTAGTAACCGCATCCGTCAGCATCGGATGGTCCTTCGTGGGCAGCTGCGAGAGATTCGCTGGCTCAAGCGGGTCATCGTCGGTCTGGCCATCGTCGAGCTGTTGGGACTGATCGCGGTCGTCTGGCGGGTGCATTCGGAGTATCTCGGTGGATGAACTCGATCGCCAGGTCGTCGTCCAGTTCGAGCCACTGGCCGATCAGCTCGAGCCCGTTCCCGGTGGGGACGACGCCGACACGCTGGAGGATCTGGACTTTCGACTGCAGGTATCGATCGACGTCCAGCACGAAAAAGCACTGGTGCTGCGGGTGCTACTGGTCGTCGAGGTAGTCTTTGGCTTGGTATTGCTACGGGAGATGCTATTGCTATTCGTATTGACGTAGTCGCACGATGCTCGTCACGACCGAATACATGGCAGAGACCGCCTCCGCGATGATCGAGGCCGGATACAAGTGCGAGCTGGAGTCGATCGATAGGCTCCGAGACGGCCATCTCATCTACGAAGGTCGCCGCTGGACTCTCCGTCGTGATGGAGTCGTGCTCGAGCTCGAGGCACTGCGCTACCCCGGCGGCAACGAGGTGTTCTACCTCAAGATCGTCCAGTACCACGGGATCTCCGCCTCCAGCTTTCCGCTCGATTCGTGGAAGCTGCGGCCGGAACGGGTCGAGTTCAAGTACTACACCCACCCCGAAACGGGGATTGGGCTCGCGTTCGACCTCTCGCTGTAGGGCGGCGTTCATCCCACCTTGCCCGTCTTGACGGTCTTGTCCCACGTCTTGGCCTCGCCGCGAAGTTCCTTGATGTAGGAACCGAACGTCACTGCGCACAGGAACGCGCCGTAGCCCCCGATGTAGATGAGCGGGGCACACAGGAACTTCCAGCGGGTGCCCTCGGCCTCCTTGGCGAGCCATGTCACTACCATGGCGAGGCTGAGCCAGGCGTACAAGAACAAGACGAACACCGCTCCGGCCCAATGCCCCTCGGGCGGTGCGATGTAGTCGATCCATGGGTCCACCAAGAATGGAGCGAGGGAGTAGATGATGATGACCAAGGAGATGATCCCCGGGAACATCACGCCCTCTACCCAAGACTTGACACACGATTCCCAGTCGACGACGAAGGAGCCCAAGGTAATCAACAGATAGACCAGCCCCGCCGTGATCCATAGCAGCCGAAACAGATCCCATGCCCATGCCGGATCGACGAAATACAGGACGATCAACGAGATCGAAGCCCCGAGCTGGAATAGTGGCATGAAGAAGATCGAAAACCACATGAACGCCATCGTCCACGAACCCAGGCCACCATGCCGCTCTGGATTGAACCACAGCCGCTTGAACACACCGGTAATCTGCACGTTGCCACGGCCCCAACGTACTCGTTGCTTCCATAGCCCGACCAAATCGTCGGGCTCCTCCGCGTAGACTATCGCGTTGGGCTCGAAGATCGCCTTGCGCCCCGACAGCTGGGTTCGAAACGTAGTGAACGTGTCCTCGGCGAGGGTGTCGTGGAAGATCTCTCCACCGATCGCCATGAGGTTCTCGCGCGTGTGCATCTGGGCGCCGCCCGACAGACACGCGAGAAATCCAAATGCGTTCTGGGCCCGACGCGAGGCCCCCGTCGCCGTCACGTACTCGAAGGTGATGAAGCGCTGGACGTAGTTCGGCTTCCGGCTGCCCTCCTTGATGTTGGCCGTCACCGCACCGATCGCGGGGTCGTGAAAATGCCGCGACATCTTGAGCAAGGACTCGTCGGTGTAGATGACGTCGGCATCCATCACCAGCACCGCCTCCGCCCAGCCCGACTTCCAGATGATGTCGAGTCCATAGTTGAGGGTGGAGGCCTTGCCCTCGCCACCCGCCACCCGCCGCACGTGGATCACTCGGCCGGGAAACTCCTTGGCCTTGTCGATCGAGATGGCCGGGGTGTCGTCCGTCGAGCCATCGTCGATCACGTAGACCCGAAGCTTCTTCTGAGCGTAGTTGAGCGCCATCAATCGGTCGATCGAGGTCGCGATCACCGAGTCTTCGTTCCAGGCCGGGATGAGGATGGCGAGACGAGGGACGTAGTTCGAGGTGCTCTCCAGGTGGGTGCTGAACAGCGAGGTAATCACATAGATGTACTGGTACAGACCCGACGCAACGGGGATCACCGCCGCCAACACCAAGAAGGTGGCAACGACGCTGATCACGTCGAGGAGCACGGACGTCATGAACCGTCGGGCTCAGCTGGCCAGGGCCGTCTGCGGCAGGCCGGGGCTCGGAGCAGCTCGTTGGGTGGCCAACAATTCCTCACAGGAGATCACCTGGGTCTGCCAGCGACGGACGACGGCGATCTCCTCGAACGGGAGCGCGCCCGGCATGGGACGGTTCATCGCATCGAGCACCGCCAGCGTGGGCATGTCGACACCCGCGGCGATCGTCAGCGCCATCGTTCCGGGGAACCGAGGGTTGATCTCGAGGAGCTTGGGCGTGCCGTCGCGGTCGCGACGAAACTGCACGTTGGCCACACCCACCAGGCCCACGGCGCTGACGGCCCTCGACGCGTAGCGCTCGAGCTCGGGGTCGTGCAGCGTACGCGCGGTGATGGCGATCCCAGAGTCGACCCGCAGGCGCTCACGCGGCACCGCGGCCAGGACCTCTCCGGCTTGGGTCCGAAACACATCCACCGAGTACTCCGCCCCGGGCAGGTACTCCGTCAGCAAGATCGAGCCATCACGCGGCAATGTGAGCAGCTGATCGACGTGGTCGATCTTGACGATCCCGCGCCCTCCCGAGCCCGATCGAGGCTTGGCGATGAGAGGCAACGACAGTGCGAGGGGATCGGTGGTGTCGCGCCACAGCGTGAACGCCCCCACCGGGATCTCGTCCGACAGCGCTTGCGACAGCGCGTACTTGTCGAGGCACATCCGCAGCGGGGTGGAGGCCGCCGAGGCTACGCGCGCGCCCTCCGAAAACAATGCCGCGCGCCCGTCCGCGATCGGGACCATCTCGCTGTCGACGGTGGGGATGACGAGGTCGATTCGATGCCTGCGACACACGCCGACGATGTGTTCGAAGAACTCGGGTGCGTCCCCCCGTGGGACGACGTGTCGGTGTTCTGGCGGTACGCAGTACAGGCCCGAGGCCAGCGGGGACATATCACCCGCATGGAGCACGAGGCCGGGTTGCGATCGCGCCAGTGCCTCCAACACCCCGTAGCCGGCCGGACCACCCGCTCCGGTCACCAATACTCGCACCCCACTCAGTTCCTGATCCTCGCGCTCGTTCCCCATGTCCGCTCCGGTTCGAATGGTCGACCGCCAAATTCACGAGGCCGAGCGTCAATGCTCTGCCCCCTTCGGCGCCGTGGGGACCGACAGGTGCATCGGGGATGCCAGATCGATCCGCAGTGTGTCATCGAGACGCCCCGTCGCCTCGGATGGGAACACACCGTCTCGGATCGAGGCTCCCGAGAGACGAGGCGACTCGAATCGAACCGTCGGCGGATGACCGACCCGACCAGGGGCTCGACACGGCCGGATACAGCCACAGCAGGGGGTGGGATCCCCGGTTCGAGATCGCTCGATGGGGGCATCGACGACGACGCCAGATTCGCGCCGTCACAGCCGGATCGATGGCGGTCTGCCAATTACGATGTCCAATTCCACCGTTCGGTTCCGGGCCATCTCGGCCCCGGTTCTTCTCGCCATGACCGCAACCGGCGCGTGTGCGTCACCGGAGGCGGAACCCGACGACCTCGAGTTCCGCGCGACGGAGCTGCACGTCAACACCCTTCTGGACCTGCCCCGGATCGCCGCCGCCAGTCCATGCACCTGCGCCACCCTGACCCCCGGCGTTTGCTCGTTGCGCGCCGCGGTGCAGACCGCCAACGTCTGCACCATGGATACCAAGATCGTCTTGACGGTGTCCGGTACCTACCTCCTCGGGCCGGGCCCCGCGGTCGACGACGACGACGAGTTCGGCGATCTCGACATCTTCCAGAGCACGACCATCATGGCCGGGGCTGCGCCGGACTGGCCGCCGGTCAGCGCGACGGTGAACGCTGGAAATCAGTACCGTGTGTTCGACATCCACCCGGAGTCGGGCCCGGTGACGCTGGCGGGCTTCAAGGTCGTGCGCGGCAAGATCGACCCCTCACCGTTCCCGGTCGGCGATGCCAACGGTGGCTGCATTCGCGCACGGTCGAGCGAGGTCATCATGCACAACATGATCGTCGGCGGCGAGCCGGGCGAGGGATGCAGCGGTCACTACGGCGGGGGCGTCTACGCCGAGGAATCATCCGTGACGATGGAGAGCACCATCCTGGCCGACAACGCGGCCCTGGCCTGGGCCAATGGGTTGAGCACCATCGACGGCCTGGGTGGAGGCCTGTTCACCATCGATACCGAGCTGAACATGACCGATTCACAGGCGCTCGAAAACAGTGCAACCGGCGGGGGAGGCGGCGTGGCGATCTTCTCGGCGGCGACGGCGGCGTCGTTCTCCGACATCGTCCTCGACGGCAACGAGACGTTCAAGGCGGGCGGCGGCGGCTTCATGGCGGCCCCGTTCACGATCGTGGATTCGCTGATCACGAACAATTCCGTCATCGACGGCCCAGGCCAAGGAGGTGGAGGTCTGTACGTGTCGAGCTCGGACTCCGGCACCACCTCCACGGTGCACGGCAGCTCGATCAGCGGCAACCTCGCCCAGCATGGCGGCGGGATCTCCGTCGCGGGTTCGCTCGAAGTATTCGGCTCCAACATCAACTCCAACGTCGCGGCCGGGGGGCAGTTGGCACCTCGCGGCGGGGGGATCTTCGGAGGAGCAGAGGGCTCGATCGCGCTGGAGCGCTCGACGGTCGTCGGCAACAAGGCCGAGCAAGGAGGAGGGGTGTATGTCAGCCACCAGCTCGAGGCGACCAACAGCACCTTGTCGCGCAACGAGGCCACCACCGACGGCGGCGGTCTGTATGCAGGCGAGGGCTCGGCGTTCAACCTGCTGCACTGCACCCTTCGCGACAACTCGGCGGCCAACGCAGGTGGAGGGGCGTGGGTCGACGCCGGCTCCCTCGCCCAGCTCGATCGCAGCGCCATGTACGGAAACTCGCAGTCGGCCGGGCCCCCCGAATGCACCGGCCCGCTCACGACGCCTACCGTCGCCGTCAGCGACCTCGCCAGCTGCGTGACCCCGGTCGCCAGCGTGATCTCCGGTGCATTCGGCGGGTGGGGCCCGTTGACCAACAACGGCAACTTCACGTCGACGTACACGATAGGACCGCCCAACTCCGCGCTGTCGACCGCAATTCCCTGCGGGGTCGCCGAAGACCAATGGGGCCAGCCACGCGACTCGCCGTGCGACATCGGAGCGTACGAGAACCAGACGAACTAGCGAGCGGGTGCGCGGGCGGACGCCCTGCGGGCCCGAGCGACCGCCGATGCAGAGTAGACAGACACCTGCGGGCCCGAGCGATCGCCGACGACGAGCGGGCGGACGCCCTGCGGGCCCGAGCGACCGCCGATGCTAGCTGGGTGCCTCGAACAACACGTCGACCACCGCCCCCTCGTCGATCGGCCCGGGCGGGTGGCTCTGCATCACCGCGATCCCGGTCCCCTGGGGTCGCAGCGTGATGCCCAGCCGCTCCGCGACATCGAGGCTCTCAGCGAGGGTGAGGCCAGTGAGCTCGGGAAGCCCCGCGCTGACGCTGGGCTGACGCTGCCCGGGCAGCCGCGGCTCGATATCGGTGGTGGGTACGAACCCTTCGACGAGCCGGGTGTTGCTGGCCATCAGCCGGATCGGATCGGGCGCGGGACGGGTGCCGTCTTCACGCTCGACACCCAGATGCGTCATCACGCGGGCGCCCAGGCGGGCGAAGGTCGGCGCGGCCACTTCGTTGCCGTAGTGCCCGCCTTGCGGGCTGTCGACCGACACCAAGATCACCACTTTTGGATCGTGGGCCGGCACCGCACCGACGAACGACGCGAAGTACTCGTCCTCGGCGTAGCCGCCCCCCGTGCGGTTGGCCTTTTGCGCGGTGGAGGTCTTGCCCGCGATACGGTAGCCCTCGATCTTCGCGTTGCGACCGGTGCCGCGGCGCGTGTGCACCACGCTCTCGAGCATGTGCAGCACCGTGCGAGCGGTCGCCGTCCGTACCACGCGCTCGGGCTCGGGGCGCTCGAGCGGAACCGAATCCCCGTTGGCATCGATCACCTGACGGACGATCGTGGGCGGATTGTAGACCCCCTCGTTGGCCAGCACGGAGAAGGCAGCCGCCACCTGAAGCGGGCTCGCCGTCATGCCCTGACCAAACGCGATGTTGGCCCCCTGGATATCGGACCACGTGTCCCAGTGATGCAGGACGCCCTTGGTGGCACCAGGAAGCTCGATGGGTGGCCGCTCCCCAAAGTGAAACCGCCGCGCCCACCGATACATGCTCTCCTTGCGGAGCGTGTCGTAGATCTTGGTGGTGCAGATGTTCGACGACTCGGCGAGGATCTCGGTAATGCTCAGCCACTCGGACCGATGGGTGTCCTTGATGGCGTGCTCATCGGTGTACTGCCACTTGCCGTTCTCGCAGAAGAAGCTCTGATCCTTGCGGATCGTGCCCTGCTCCAGGGCGGCGGCGACGGTGATCGCCTTCATCGTCGACCCGGGCTCGAAGTCGGCCTGGACCACCTGGTTGACCGTCTGCTGGAGCGTGTCGATGCGGTGATTGGGATCGAAGGTCGGCCGACTGGCCATCGCCAGGACTTCCCCCGAGTCGGGCTCCATCACCACGATCGAGGCGCTCACCGGGGTCCAGTTGCCGACCAACGTGTTGATCTCCTCCTCTGCCATGGCCTGCAGGGCGGAGTCGATGGTGAGCACCACGGTGTCTCCGCGCGACACGCCAGCGTCGGGGAACCCATCGATGAGCAGCTTCTTGCCCCGCGCAAAGTAGGCCGGACTCATCGCATCGCGACCACGCAGGTGGTCGTCGAGCCCGTACTCGATGCCGAGGTTGCCCTTGCCCTGGGCGTTGACCCGGCCGAGCACGTGCGAGGCCAACAACATCCGCGGGTAGACACGGTGCGGGACGGGCTCGAGGCTCACCCCGGGCAGCTTCTTGGCCCGCAGGGCCGACGCCTGGGGATCGTCGAGGACCATCCGGAGCCGACGGTAGGCCTTGTCACGGGTCAGCTCCTCGCGCAGGTACTCGGGATCCTCGGCGGGAAACAGCTCGAGGATCGCAGCGATGACGGCCTGATCCTGCCCCTGGCCCGTGATGAGCCGAGGGTTGAGCACGATCTTGTGCACGCGGTCGGAGACGGCCAACGAGATGTAGCTAC
>JAHZJA010001399.1 GCA_022601155.1 Deltaproteobacteria bacterium
CGACACCGTCACGGCCACCGACACCATCGTAGGCACGCCCGCGTACATGGCCTCGGAACAGATCACCGGGCAAGCGGTCGACCATCGCACCGATCAGTTCGCCCTTTGCGTCTCTCTGTTCGAGGCCCTGTACGGGATGCACCCCTACCAGGGCGACACGATTGCCCTGCAGTTCGAGCAGGTTCGAACAGGATCGATCGCAGTGCCCCCGGCCAGCACTCGGGTTCCCGGCTGGCTGCGTGCCGTCGTCGTCCGCGGATTGCACCCACAACCCAACAAACGTTGGCCGTCGATGGATGCACTGCGGGAAGCGTTGGGGAACGATCCCACGCGGGCCCGTACCAGGCTCTTCGCTGGTCTCGCGGGGCTCGCCGCGCTGGGTATTGCCACCTGGGGCGGCTCGTTGATGGCGGACGACAGGTCTGTCCCCTGCCTCGATGCCGCACGCCACATGAAGCCGGTCTGGGACACCCCGCAGCGCGATGCCGTCCGGGAGACGCTACCGACCGAGCTCGCCCGCAACGTCGTCCCCGCGCTCGATCGGTACGCCCAGACCTGGATGAAAGCCCACACCGAGGCGTGCGAGGCCACCCAGGTTCGAGGCGAGCAGTCCCCCGCCCTGCTCGACCTCCGGATGCGCTGCCTGACCCGCAAGAAGCGAGAGCTGGCGGCAGTCGTCGAGGCGTTCGCGGCCGCGGATCCAAATGCCGTAGGCCACGCGCTAGAGCGAACCCGTGGCCTCAGCTCCATCGCCGCCTGCGCGGACGCGGAGTACCTCACCAGCCAGCGCGAGGCACCCCCCCGCCACTCGGCGTCGAGCGGAGCAGCTTCGTGAAGAGCTGGCCGCCTCCCGAGCGTGCCTCATCGCGTACGAGGAGCCCGATTTTCGCGGTCAGACGTGGACCTTCTGTCCGAACACGGAGCGTCCGCCGCAGGCCGCATGGGACGACCGCATCAGCTCGATACGGGTGCCGGACGGGCTCGAGGTCGAGCTGTGCACGGAGCCCAACGCAGGCGGCCACTGCCTGTGGCTGCGGGACGACGCGGCGTGGTTGACCGCAGACTTGGCGCCCGCCGAGCCGACGACCGAGTCGGCGGCCGTACCGGGCTTCGACGACCGAATCTCCAGCGTCGAGTGGCACACGTTCGACTCCCAGCGCTTCTCACTGCTGGCGTTCGACGGCGACTCGAGCTCCGGCCGCACCGCACGAGCCGCGCTGGCCGAGCACGGGGCCGCGATGGGGGAGCAGCTCGCGGGCGTCGTCGTCGACGTGCCGACGACGAGCCTGGGCACCTCCGACAGCTGGCGCCGGTTCGACGATCGCTTCGTGCGAGACACCGGCCTGCACATGTGGCTCGGGTGGCGGCAGACAGCGAGCCCCAGCTCGGCCCACTGCTTCGATCGGGCGTGTGGACTCGCCGCGTTCACGTTCATCGAGCACGCCGTCGCCAGCCACCAGCCGCTGCGCTTGGACGCGACGATCGAGCAGGAACATGGCGTGCTCCAGCGCGGCCGCTCGTACCGGGGCAGCCTCGCCTACTCGTGGGTGGTGGGTGAGTATCGCTTCATTCAGCTCCACCAGGGGATGGGCACCGAGCACCGATACTCGCGCTGGAATCCCACGCTGGCCCTCACCGAGCGCCTCCAGCTCGACTCGGCCCAGTCGTGGTTGGTCGACGAACTCGCGCTCGCCCGGCAGCACTCGGAATCGGCCTTCGTCTTCGTCGGCGAGCTCGACTCGACCTTGATCGACATCGTCACGCGCAACCCCGACGTCGTCGCCGCCGTCGTCGTGCGGGATCCAGCGCATGACGAGGTCGCAGGCGTTCCGATCCGAAGCCGGGGGCTGCCCCCCGGCGCGATGTTCCTGCAGCTCGACTTCGAACCGCACCGGATCACGGCCTACGGGATAGGGCGCGCGGGCGACACAGACACCGACGTCGACCTTTGGCACATCGACGTACCACTGGGCTATCGGCCACTGCCCGGCGCAGCGATAAACCAGCACAACCTCCGCACCCTGAAAGACCAAACCAAGGGCCAGTGCGCAGTTGCGTGCGACACCGCCACCGACTTCGAGTGTCGGTCGTTCGACTACAACCTCGGTACCAAGACGTGCCATCTGGCGTCGATCGACTCCACCGCGCCCGCCATGACGTGGAATCGCCCCGCGTGGGTGCTGTATGAGCGGGTGCCACCGCCGAAGGACTTTACCGTGCGCTCCGACGCCGCGATCGTCGGCCACAACACGCGCACGCTGTTCAACCACACGCCGTCGCAGTGCCTGCAGGCGTGCCGCGACGAGCGAGATTTCGTGTGCCGCTCGGTCGACTACCACCGCTCGGAGACGTACTGCTACCTGTCCGATGTCTCGGGCGACGAGGTCGAGATCAAGCCCCGATACCTCGGCTACGACCACTTCGCACGGACCGGGCTCGATGCCCAGCCGCGCCAGCCCGTGCGCTGAGCAAGCCTCCCGCATCACAGCCCGCAGACCACGAATCGACGTGCGGGCACCCGTTTGAGAAAACTTGGCGGCTCGGGTGGAGAGAGTGCGTGTCTGTACCGAGACACGATGCTCACGATTCGACCCCAGCAAATCCAGGCGCTGGAGGCGCTCGCCCTCGAACACTTCGTCGCCGAGGTCGTCCGCCTACTGGCACCGCTGCTGCCCACCATCTACCGGGCCCTCGGGGAGCAACGGACTTGGCATGTGGCGACCCGCGCCGCCCACCGAGCCATGCGCTACGGCCTGGAGACCAAGGCCGGCATCGCCACCTTCATCGAGCTCACCCTGATCCTTGGGCCCCACTTCGACACGAGCCCCAGGTATCGCTGGGCGGCACGAATCCTCGGCGAGGCCGTCGACGAGCGCCACCGCGTCCAGCAGCTCCACGAACGGGCGCTGCAGTACCGTTGCCACGAGGCCGAGTTCGCCAGCCGAGGTCGCAATGTTCGGTAAGTTGTCCGGGCTCGGCGCTTGGGTGAGTGAAAAGGCGACCACCGTCGTCGAGTCATGCAAGGGGGCAACGGCCAAGGGACAAATCGAGACGGACGACCCGTACTCCCCCGAGCAAGCCCGGGTCCACTACTTCGGAGGCAGCAAAGGCACGTTCGAACTCCGTACAGAAGGTACGTTCGAGAGTCCGCCCCTTTGGCTCGAAGCGAAGTACACGTTCGTCCTCGAGATCGACAACTTCGACGTCGTCGATCCCCGTCGGGAGGTCGACAAACTTCTCGACGGCACCGATCTCGGGGTATTCAGGGCAAGCCGTCGCACCGTGCGCGTCACGGGCAAGCTCCAGGCGAAGGGCGCCGCCCAACTCAACGACGTGCAGATCGAGTACGAGGGGACCTCTCACGGCACCCAACTCCCCAACGGCACGGCAACGACGGACGAACATGGGGTGTTCGAGGTGAAGTTGTTCGAAGGCGGCCAGTACACCTTCACCCCACAGCCTCCCGAACACCATGAGTTCGTTGGTGAGCCCGTCGTCATCCATTCCCTCGAAAAGGGGCAATCACAGCTCGAGTTCGTCCTGGCCCG
>JAHZJA010001400.1 GCA_022601155.1 Deltaproteobacteria bacterium
CCCGGGTACCGCCGGCGCGATGGGTCGCTGCCGCGTGGCAAGGGCGTGCCCCTGGACGACGTGTGGACCGCGGGGGAGGCCGAGCTGCGTCTGCGTGGAGCCCAGTCGCTGGACTCGATCCAGATCAAGAGTTTCTCCACCGAGAAGACCGGCTACGCCACCCAGAAGAACGAGAGCCTGCTGCGACGGATCATCGAGGCTTCCTCGAACCCGGGGGATACGGTGGCAGACGTCTTTTGCGGCTCCGGGACCACGCTGCGGGTGGCCGAGTCGCTCGGGCGCAGGTGGATCGGCTGCGATACCGGCCGGGCGGCGGTGGAGATCGCGACGCGGCGGATGCTGGCTGGACCGCGGAGGCGAGGGGTCGAGGTCTGCACCGTGGCCCCCGACGAGCGACGGCAATGGCTCGCACAGCTGGAGGAGACGGGGGGCTCGTTGGCCGAGCATCTGCAAGCGCGCTGGAGCGCGGTGGCGGGTGACGACGGCGGACCGCTGGCGCTACGGGATGACGACACGCAGACGGTGCCGAGCCGGGGCGAGGGTGCACTCGCAGCCTGGCGCTGGCACGTGCCGGTGCCGATCGCCGAGGACGAGGCTGGGGTGTTGGTCGGCGAGCCGTGGCCGCCCACGGGCAAGGGGGCTGCCGCGGCCCGGAGAGCGCCGTCCCAGTGGGTGCTCCAGCGAGCGTTGTTCGACCCTCGCCTGGACGGTCAACCCGCGATGGGCCTGGCCGAGCGGGCGCGGATGGTGGTGCGGCTGCGCGGCTTGAGGACGGGCTCGATCGCGGTCGAGCTGGTCGCGTTGGTCTATCCCCACGAGGATCGCTTGCCGGTCGCGCTGCCCGAGGGCCCGCGTGGTGCCCTGGATCTGGTCGAGCGTTGGTCGGTCACGTGGAACGAGCAGGGGCAGCGGCCTGTGGATGATGTTCTGGGTCGCTTCGACCGCGCTCGCGTGCTGCCGCACGAGACCCCCATCCACCGGTACCGCGGACGTTCGGCCCGGTTGGTGGTGCGAGTCGACGACGCACTGCATCGTGAACATCGGCTGGTGTGCATGCTGACCCGAGGCACAGCGGGCTGGACCGTGGAAGCCGCCCACGCCGAGGCCGAGGCCTGAGCGCACGGGCGCATGCGAGCAGGCTCGAATTCGGCTGGCGAAGGTGGTGGGGCATGCGATGCTCGGGGCCATGATGCGCACGCGAGGCAGAGGGTGGATTGGCCTTTCGGTCGTAGGACTGCTGCTGGCCTGTGACCGTGGGGCAGCCGATACATCGTCGAAGTCGGACAAGACGGGCGTAGCGAAGGCGGGCGCCGCCAAGTCGGGCGATACAAAGTCGGGGGACACGCACCCTGGCGGCGCGAATTCTGGCGACACGAAGTCTGGCGATGCGAAGTCTGGCGACACGAAGTCTGGCGATGCGAAGTCTGGCGATGCGAAGTCGGGTGACGCGAAACCTGGCGACACGAAGTCGGGTGACGCGAGACCTGGCGACGCGAAGTCGGGCGACGCGAAACCTGGCGACGCGAAACCTGGCGATACGAAGTCGGACGACGCGAAGCCCGGCCCCGGCGGGGTTGCCCCGCTGCCCGGCGCGGTGGCGACCGCCAAGCCAGGGCTGCGCGGGATCGATGCATTCGGCACGATCTCCAAAGACGCGGCCGCAGCCATGGTGGGTGAGGGCTATGTCTTCGCTGCACGCTACATCCGGCACTCCGGCGATCCCGAGGCTCGCCACATCACGCGCACGGAAGCCGAGGATATCCTCGGCGCTGGACTGGCGCTGTTGTTGGTTCAAGAAGGCCGGGGCTGGCACTCGACGGTGCCCACTGCACAGCGTGGCACGAGTGACGGGCAGCTGGCCGTCGAGGAGGCGCAGGCGCTTGGGTACCCCGCGGGGGGCGTCGTGTTTCTCGACGTGGAGAGCGTCCTCGATGCTGACGCCACGGCCCAGGATGTGATCACGTTCGCCACCGCCTGGCATGCCGCCGTGAAGGGGTCGTTCGTGCCCGGCTACTACGTCGGCCCCGGAGGGAAGCTCACCGCGGAGCAGCTCGGCGGGCTTCCGTTCGAACACTTCTGGAAGTCCGGCACCCGAGTGCCCACCCCGGCGGGGCGCGGCTACCAGCTGACCCAGCACCGCTACACAGACCGCGGGGACAATGTGGTCGGCGGAGTGTCCATCGACTACGACGTCACGCAGGACGATGAAAGAGGCGATGCACTCGTGTGGCTGGCCCCCACCGCGGGCGCCTCGGATTGAGCCTCGGAGCCCGCACCGCGGTCGGGCCCATCGGCGGCGGGGTGCTACGCGGCGCCCATGACATGGCCGCACCCGTGGCAAGCAAGATGACCCGACCGGTCTTCGGTTTGGAGGCAGGCGCAGCGTGGGCACGCGAAGTTGTTGCCCAGCGTGGCCGTCGGCGCGCACTCGCGATGATGCAGGCGGTACAGGGCGCGGTAGTAGAGCATCGCCGAGGCCACCGCCAAGGGCAGGCCGATGCACGTGGCGATGGCGGCATCATGGGGGGCGATGATCCAGCCGACCGCTACGCACGAGCCCCACGTCAGGAGGCCACCCAAGGCCCATGCGGGGGAGCGCCCTCGGCTACGGGCCAGTGCGACGAGACGGGACAGATAGACGAGTAGGGCGATGAGCTCGAGCATGGGGGTCTTCCTCGACCCCAGTCATCGACCTTCGGTACGACCTGTTGCGAGTCGTTCGGGCCATTTGCGGTGCTGCGGGCTGCCGCGGTCCACGACCTGCCGCCCGAAGGGACGCGCAGCGCGTGCGCTCTCCCAGACCCGTTCGTGGGACAACACGAGGTCGGCAGCTGCCGCCAAGAGGGCTCGGCTACGGTTGCGGATGCGCCTTCGCGTAGGCGGTGGGATGCGGGTACTTTCGGAGAAACTCGACGATCTTGACCTCGACGGAGCCGGGGCCACGCATCGCGTCGAGGACCGCGTGTTGGTAGGTCATCGTCTCCCGCCCGTCGGCTCCCTGGCCCCACCAGCGCATGCGGCCCCACCCGTACGACAGGTGTTGATTGTCGTCGGTGACCGACTGGCCGAGCTGGGCGTATTGCTCGAGGATGGTGCGATCGTACTTCATCGCGGCAACGACCTCGTGGGGCGCCATGTCGCGCTCGACGGGTCGTGACAGCCCCGGCAGCAGGGGACCCCCTGACTTTCGCCCCACCAGGATTCCCGTGCCGAACGTATCGATCCACAGGTAGGCATCGGGAAATTGCGCAATGAAGGTGGCGGTGATCGAGGCCGACTCCTCGGGGGACACCAGGTGAAAGGGCAGCCACTGCGCGACGACTCCGTCCGCGGTGAGCTTGTCGTCGACCAGCGCGTAGAACTCCGCGGAGTACAAGGCATTGGAGCCCGCGAAGGTCGGTGGCATGGGCTCGAGGGTCACCACGTCGTAGCGCCGCGAGGTCCTACGCATCCACGCGCGCCCGTCCATCACGTGGTGATCGACCCGCGGATCCTCGAGGACCCCTTCGTTTTCTGGGAACAGATCGGCCATGGCGAGGACCGTTCCGTTGATGTCGACGATGTCTAGGTGCTCCGGTCCCTCTCGTCGCACGGCGTTCGATGTCTGGCCCGTGCCGAAGCAGATCACCAGCGCCTGTCGCGGGTCCGGGTGCATGATCATGGGCAGATGCCCCATCCACACCATGTAGTGGGCGCCCGCTTGGGTCGCCGAGGCATAGAAGCCGTCGATCACCAGATGGCGACTTTGGTCGGGGTACTCGATGACCGAGACCGTGGCATCCGGCCCCTCGCGGCTGGCGACGACCCGGTGCTCGTGCTCGATGTTGCTCTGGACCCGCACCTCGCCCACATCGGAGGCGCCCACCATGGCCACGATCGCCGCCACGACCATGGCCACGACATGCAGCCGTCGGCGTCTGGAGTCGGCCACCCATGCTCCAATGCCGAGCACCGCCGCGGCGATCCATGCGGTCCGCGAAAATCCTATCGATGGCAGTAGGAGCCAGGCCGCCAGCAGCGAGCCCAGCGACGCGCCGGCCGTGTTGAGGGCATACACGAGCCCCGCCCCGCGTAGGTCCCTCGTCGCCTCGAGCACCCACGGAAGACCGATCCCCACCAACAACATCGTGGGACCGAGGACCAACAGGCCCAGTCCCAGCCGACGCGCAACCGCGTACTCGTAGGCCGAGGTGTCGCCCAAGCTGGTGGTGAGCAGATCGAAGCGCTCGACGACGGGCGTCGTCAACAACACCACGATCCCCGCGAGTGCCATGACGGTGCCCAGCGAGACGGCGCG
>JAHZJA010001401.1 GCA_022601155.1 Deltaproteobacteria bacterium
ATCGTACGAGCTGGCCGGCGGCAATGGATCCATCTACCACTCCGACCAGGATCTGGTGGTCACCATCGAAGGCGACGTGGCCGAGGGCTACGCCGAGACCGACGTCCGCAACGCGGTGACCGCCTACATCGACGAGGCGCAGCTTCCCCCCGGCCTCGACCTGCGGCTGGGCGGAGCCAACGACGAGCAGAAGGCCGCCGAGGAGTTTCTCAGCAACGCCTTCCTCATCGCCATCTTCCTCATCGCCTTGGTGCTCGTCAGCCAGTTCAACCGCTTCGATCTGCCGATCATCATCCTGGTCTCGGTGATCCTGTCGCTGGTGGGCGTGCTGTGGGGCTTGATGCTCACCGAGACCCCGTTCGGGGTGATCATGACCGGGCTGGGCGTCATCTCTCTGGCGGGTGTGGTCGTCAACAACGCCATCGTCTTGCTCGACTACGTCGAGCAGCTGCGGGCCCGCGGCATGGCCACTGCAGAGGCTCTCATCGAGGCCGGCTCGGCGCGGTTCCGGCCCGTCATGCTCACCGCCGTGACCACCGTGCTCGGCCTGGTCCCGATGGCACTGGGCATCTCGATCGACTTCCGCAACCTGCGAGTGCTGTCGGGCACCCAGAGCGCGCAGTGGTGGGGGCCGATGGCGGTCGCCGTGATCTTCGGCCTGGCGTTTGCCACCGTGCTCACCCTGGTGCTGGTACCGACGATGTACAGCATCCTCGAGGATCTTCGCCGGCTGCCCCAGCGGCTGTGGGGGCGCAAGCCAGCTCAAGAGCCCGATCCACCGCCGATGCCCGAAGACGCCGACGGGCCCGCCCCTAAACCGTTGCCCGCCGAGTAGACGACCGCACGGATGAACCCGAGGCGAGCCCACGCCGACGGGCCCGCGCGCCAGCCGTTGCCCGCAGAGTAGACGACCGCACGGGTGAACCCGAGGCGGGCCGCCATGCAGGCGCGACGGTCCGCGCAGTCGTCCATCGCGGGGCTCACGGACACGTGAGGCGAGGGCGATGCCCTCACTCGCGTCGGCAACGGACCGAGCCCGTGTGGCCAATCGAGCTCATCGACGGCACACAGACCGGATCGCGCTGCGTCACCGCGCGGTACGGCGCTGCTCCTACGCGGACGGCTGCCTCGCCACGCGCGTGTGGCTCGATCCACGGCCGGCTCACCTCAGCCGCCGCGAGGCCGAGGGACCGAAGGAATCGCATGACCGAGGACCAAGGGCGCGCCCATGAACACGAGGATCGACCCCACAAACGGGCCCAGTAGCCCCGCGAGCTGCCCACTGCTGCTGTAGACATCGGACGGGTCCACGATGACGGACATCAGTGCACTCGCGGCACGATGCACGATGAACGAGCCCGCCATGGTGATGGACCCCCACCGCACTGGCGACTGCGACCCCGCGCGTGCCAGCGACCACGCCCACGCGGACACGCCGAGGGTGACCACCACCTCGAACATCAGCGCGGCGGGGAACTCCAAGGGCGCGGGTGCCATCGACCCCCAGTATCCCGCGTGCTCACCCGCTTCGGAAGGTCAAAGGGATGCGTGGGCCCGACCTCGCTCCGAGGCCCCGGCATCGCGGCCACAACCCGGTGCCGAGCGGCAGGCGTCGAGCCTTCCGTTTGTTCGGCAACGACCCACGACCCGGCGGAGGCAACGGCACGGGCAATGCAATGAAATCCGCCTCACGATGAACATCGCCGTGCCTCGTACCGAGCGTGACACCGGGCCCCCCGGCCTGGGCGCTCAGGGCATTTCAGATCCGCACCCCGAGGGCACGTGCGACCTCGTCGATGTCGATGGCGTCGGCCCCGGTGGTCACCAGTTCCTTGAGAACCTCTTGCAGGGCCACCCGCGCCCGATGGAGTCGCGTGCGAACCGTGCCCGGCTGGATGTCGAGCACGATGGCGAGCTCGGGCGCACGCAGGTTCTCCCAGTAGTGCAGCTCGAGCATCGTCTGTTGCTCGACCGACAGCCGCTGGAGGGCCTCGAGCACCAAGTCTTCGTTCTGCGCGCGCGCGACGACGGATGTCGGGGACTGCCCCAGCATCCGGATCGACGAGACACTGAGGTCCGGCCGCGTGCGGGCCGCGTCGCGGGCCTGGTTGCGGAGGTACCGGTACAGCTGATTGCGCGCGATGGAGAACAGGAACGTGGAGAACCGTGCATCACCGCGGAACGTGTCGGCGGCCCCGATACACGCCGCGAAGGTCTGCTGCACGAGGTCTTCGACCTCGTTCCCGGAGATCTTGCTGGCAAAGAACCGACGGATGGAGCCGAAGTGGCGCGACAGCAGCTGGTTGCCTGCGACCGTGTCTCCCGCTCGCCAGCGGCTGAGCAATTCGGCGTCCGGATCCATGAAGGCGGCACCAGGGTACCACCTCATGGAGCGCCGGTTAGCGCCTCGTACTCGGCTTTGATCTTGGCATGGCTGGGGTGATTGGGGGGCAGGATCGCCATCGCCCGCTCGTAGTTGGCCCGAGCGGCATCGAGTTGACCGGTGGCCGCCTGCACCACCGCCAGCGCCTGATGGGCGACCCCGACGTTGGGATGCTCGTCGCCCAGCTGCACGAAGATCGCCATGCTCCGCCGTGCCGCCTCGAACGCCTCCGGGTAGTCACCATGGGCCTGGTACAGACCGGCGAGGTTGACGAGGCTCTCGCCGATCGCAGGAGAGTTCGGGTCGAGGTGCTCTTCGCGAATGGCCAGCGACTCCTCCGCGGTCGCCAACGCGGTCTCGAGGTCGCCCAGCCCCCGCTGGATGAGCGACAAATTCGACAGGCCGAGCGCCAGGACCCCTGGCATACCACCGTCGCGGCTGAGGTCGACCGCCTCCTGGGCCAGCGGCAGCGCAGCACGGTCGTCGCCCCGCTCGGCGTAGACGTTCGCCAGCGCCGTCAGGCTCTCGCAGACCTGCGGGCCTTTTCCGCCGAACGCAGCGCGCCGGATCCGGAGCGCCCGCTCGAACTTGCCCTCGGCGAGGTCGAGCTTCCCGCCGAGGAAATAGGCGACGCCCAGGTGGTGGTGCGCGACCGCGGCGGCGGGGTGCTCGGGGCCATAGTGCTGCTCGAACAACTCCAACGCGCGCTGATACTGTCCCGCCGCGCTGTCCGTGTCGCCGCGGGTCAGGTTCACGTTCGCCAGCTCGTTGAGGACCGGGGCGAGGTAACCCGGCGGAGGAGACTCCATTGCGTCGAGCGCAGCCACTCCCTGCTGGAGGTGCTCGCGGGCCTGGTCCAGGTCACCGCGGGCCTGCGCCACTATTCCCCGTGCGTGCTGCAGGTCCGACTGCGCCTGCGGGCTTCGATCGCCGATGCGCTCGTACAGCCCCATCGCCACCCGCTCCCATGCCGCCGCCTCGTCGGCGCGCCCCTGCAGCATGGACAGGCGGATCAGATCGTCGACGGCCGAGAATGCGGCGTGGTCGTAGCCGATGGCGGTCGCCGTTTCGAACGCCTCCCCGAGTCGCTCGGCCGACTCGTCGTAGCTGTGGCCGCGGAAATCCAGCCGCCCGGCGAAGTTCAGGATCTCGGCGGTGAGCGCTCCGTGCCCCAGCTCCCGGGCTGCGGGCAGTGCAGCCACCAGAACCGCCCGCGCGTCCTCGGACCGGCCCAGGCTGTCGAACGCCTTCGCCTTGGCCAGCTCAGCGCGAAGAGCCTCCACCCGAGCCGCTTGGTCGCGGTCTCGTGGCGCCGCGGTGGCCGTCACGTAGCGAACGTCCGCACACAGATCGATGTCGCCCAGCTTCCAGACGGCATCGACGGCCTTGGATGCGCTGCCCTGGCTGGCCTCGGTCAGTACGGACACCAGCGCATCGAGCTCGACCAGGCGGTTGTCGAGGCACGCCTCGTGGTTGCCCCACACCGGGGCGGCCGGGCCGACCCCCTGCCCCGCCGCGATGCAGGTGTCATGAGCGACCATGGCCCACCGTGCGGCGTGGTCTTCGAGCCGGTCGCCCACGAATTGAGCCGTCACCGGACCATGGCTGACGGCTGTGTTCTCGAGCGCATCCACCACGGCCTGACGCCGCTGCGGGTTCCAGACCGTGTCGACCCGCTGGGCCGCCACCCGACAAGGCGACGGCGCCTCGGTATCCGTGGACATCAGCCCGACGGTCGCCACCACGCTCAGGCTCGCGACGCTGACCGCCACCACCCACGGCGAGCGCCACCGAGAAACGGCCGGGCGCAATGCCTCGAGCAGCGCGTCCATCGACGCATGTCGCTCGCTCGGGTCGACTCTCAATCCACGAGTCAACGCGGCCACAACCCACTGGGGTGCACCATCGGGGATGTCGGGGGCCTGGTGGGCGGCCGACAGCTGCGGCCATGGGTGGGCACCGAGCAGCACCTCCCAGGCCGTGACGCAAAACGCGAATTGATCGGCCCGCCAGTCCACGCCCCCCCCGAACTGCTGCTCGGGAGCCATGTAGCGCGGCGTGCCGAGAACCGTGCCCGTGGACGTCATCGACGACGCGCCGCCGGGCTGCGAGGGGAGATCGTCGTCCGAGAGATCGTCGACGGTGGTGGTCGCATCGGTGGGCGCGACGGCCAGCCCGAAGTCGGCCACCTTGATCCGACCGTCACTCCCAATCAGCACATTGGCCGGCTTGAAGTCGCGATGGACCAAGTCGACCTGGTGCGCCGCCGCCAGGCCGCGACCGGCTTGCTGCAGGTACTCCAGCGCCTGGGCAAACCGTCGCGCCCCCGCCCGCCCCGGCTCGAGCGGGTGCTCGCGAGCCCACGCCCCGAGATCGACACCGTCGACCAGCTCCATCGCCACGAACACCTCGTCGCCCGAGCGGCCGACCTCGTGGACGGTGACCACGTTGGGATGGCTGAGTCGAGCCAGAGCCGTGGCTTCGCGCAGCAACCGCTCGGTCCGCGCCTCCGAGGGAATCGTCTGCGGAGCCAACAGCTTGAGCGCCACCCGCCGATCCAGCTCGGGATCGTAGGCACGGTACACAACCCCCATCCCCCCCGAGCCGACCAGCTCCAACACCACGAAGCGGCCCACCTTGACGGCCACGCCCTCCCGAGAGCCGAGCAGTCGTCGCGCGACGTCTGCCTGCATGAGACGGTCTGCCACGCTGGCACGCGCCTGGACCCCCAAACGTGTCGAGCTACTCATCGCAACGGAACAGTCGATTTTCCGCCCACAACTGGACCCGCGCAAGCCGACATGTCGTCGGTAATGCTTCGGGGTCGGGTGGAACTGATCGGGTTGGCCTCGAGGTTCACGGCCCCCGCCCGCGAGAGGCCGGCCGGCCTCGCGACC
>JAHZJA010001402.1 GCA_022601155.1 Deltaproteobacteria bacterium
AAGGGCCGTGACGCCCAGCCATGCACGAGGACCCGGCGAAGCCGCCAGCGCCCGTGACACCTGACCGGTGACCATCCATCGACGGCGACGCTCCCCTGCCGCGGCAAGCTCGCCACGCTTGACGAGGTACAGCGGAACCGCGAAGAACCACACGAGCAAGCCCAGCAGCAACCACTCGCCAGGACTCAGCTTGGCCATCCCGTGGACGTCGCGCTTGTCGTAACCCAACGACGAAGCATCGACCGCCATCAGGACGGCACCCATGATGACGACAACTGCCACCCAGTCTTCAGACTAGGACGCCAATGGGGTCGGGGCAAACCAATCGCGCTCAACCGCGGCCAATGTCGTGATGTCTTGCTGCGCGTGCATCATGGGTCCACGGAGTGCGGATGTAGCGTCGTCGTGCCCGGTGCTGCTGTCGAGCACGCGTCGACGACATGGGCCACGCGCAGCTCACCGACACCAGTCGCAGACTTCGCGGTGCGCTCGAACCAGGCGCCAGGATCCGAGGACCGGGCTCCGAGCCAAGCCAGGGGCGGCCTTCGCCACCAGCGATCGCGGAGCCGCGGGACGACCTCGCAGGGGGAACACCGGGCACGAACAGGAAACCTCGCGGGGTGATCCCCCCGTCGGGAGCGCCAATTGGGCGGGAATGCACGGATTGTCGACCGCATCGGTCGTGATTAAGCTGGATCCATGGCCTCGTTGGGCATCAGCAGAGGATGGACGGCCCCGGGGCGACGCACAGCCGTCGCGCTGCTGGGCCTGTGTCTGAGTGTGCTGCTGCCCGGTTGTCTCGATTGCTTCGACGGCGGCGAGCTGGAGGCCTCCTACCGAGCCGGGGAGTCCTCCGCACAGGACGTCAACGCGCGGGAGTACGCGCGCGGCTACGACGATGCCCAGGCCCTCACCAATGTCGACGGCGAGCGCGACGGACAAGCGGTCGGCTACGACGATGGTCACCACGACGGCTACTACGGCCCGTACGGCTACCCTCGGGGAGTCGACGCCGGCTATGCCGACGGTCACGCCAACGGCCTGCTCAGCCCGCACGCGTGCGACGACGGGGCGACCCAGGGCTACGCCGACGGCAACGGCGACGGCCATGCCACCGGGTTCGACGACGCGTACTCCTCGGCCTACGACGACGGCTACGACGCGGGCTACGGCGATGGGATCGCCACCTGTGGGTTTCGACAGGCGCGCAAGCAGCCCGACGCCAAGGACATGTCGACATGCGAGGCGCGAGGCTACCGACACACGCTCGACGACGACGCCTCGTCGCGCGGCTACGATGCCGGGCGGGCCGACAATCCCGAATACCAGACCGGCTACGACCTCGGCTACGGGCCGGCCTACGCGAGCGGCGTGGCCGATGGGGAGTTCGACGGCTTTGACGACGGCCATCGCGACGGCTACTCGGCGGGCTTCGTCGACGGCTACGATGCCTCGTTCTACCTGTGTTACGACCACGCGTACCCCGATGGCTATGACGCAGGATACGGCGTCGGATACGACCAGGGGGACGCGACCGGCTACGACGATGGGTACGACGGCGGCTACGGCGATGGCCTCGCGCAGTGTCCACGCTGACGACGCTCGATGACCCGCCGCTGACCTGCAGCCAGCCCCTCGCGGACGCGTGCATCACCGGTCACGCGCAGTGACCCCCACCGGCACAATCACCGACGGGGGCCGCCGCTCGTTGGGAGGACGATGGCTCGCAGTCCACCTCGGTCTGCAATAGCCACGACGGGTACCCGCGACCACGGGGAGTACCCGTGAGACCCGACGGCGTGGCGACGTGCCAGGGATTCGTGCTCCCCCTGGTCTTCCGCCCGAGGCGCCGACGTCTGACCTGCGGTTTGTGGGGTTCGAGATGTCTCAGTGGGGCGCAACCGACGTCGGAGACCGTCAACACTCTGAAATCGCTTGGCAGAGTTCGCCTCGGGGTCCACGTCGGCGCAGGAGTCCCAGCGACTGTCTCATGGGACCCGCACGGCGGCTTCGGCTCAACCTCGCGAACGCAGACCCCTGGCACCGTGGCACCTGCCTTGCACAGCACCGATGTGCGCGGTGGATGAGCGCTCTCGTTTGGGAGAGTCCTCGGTCGCGCACCTATCCCATGGACAGGTGAATGATGATGAATGAAAAAGCAGCACTATTGATTGGCATCATGACCGGGTTGGGCCACCTTGCATGTGACATCGACACATCGATGTCCGACGAGCCGTCGCCGGAGATCGTCGACAACCTCCGCGCGGCCGGGTTCCCGGCCGCACAGATCGAGGTTCGCGACGATGGTGTGGTGTTCGTCGGCGGTGACGCCGAAGTGAGTCTGCAAGCATCTCGCGAGATGGCTGGCATCAGCCGCGACGACGACGGTCTGGCGTTCAGGCAGTACCGAACCAACGCTCTGGTCGGCCCCACCATCGAATTGATCTGCGTCGATGGAACCCAGATGACGGGCCCCCTGAGCACTGCGCTGGACCAGGCGATCGCCAACTTCGGAGAGCTGACGCTCGGCTTCGAGATGGTGCGGATGGACTCTCCCTCCGAACCGTGCGACTCGGTGATCGAGGCCGTAGCCCAGCAAGGCACGTCCGGCTCGGCGGGGTTCCCCGCGTTCGGGCTCCCGTTTGGAACCATCAACATCGGTGTCGACGTCGTGGATTTCGGACTGCCCGTGGCCACGCACTTGATCACGCACGAGCTGGGGCACTGCATCGGCTTTCGCCACACCGATTTCTTCGATCGCTCGATCAGCTGCAACGGCGCCCCCATCAACGAGGGGCCGGCCCAGGTCGGCGCCATCAACATTCCCGACACCCCGACCGGAGCGGTAGCCGATGGGTCGGTGATGAACTCCTGCTACAACCTCGGAAGCACGGGGGTCTGGACCGGCACCGACAGGGTCGCGCTGGACCGCCTGTATGGCGTGGCCACCGACGACATCATCTGGCGTGATGGCAACGGCCAGGTCAGCTACTGGCGGATGAACGCCGGCCTGCCCCTGCTCGGCCTCGGCGTCGGTCAGCCCGTGCTCTCCCAGTGGACGCTCGCCGACGTCGGCGACCTGGACGGCGACGGCACCGACGACATCATCTGGCGCCACGACGATGGCCGGGTGCACTACTGGCCGATCGTGGACGGCACCAATCTGCCCGGGGTCGACGTCAGCGGACCGGTCGCCGCGTTCTGGACCCTCGCCGGGGTCGGCGACGTCGACGGCGACGGCACCGACGACATCATCTGGCGCCATGACGACGGTCGGGTGCACGGCTGGAAGATGAGCGGAGGCCAGCTCGCCTCCACGTTCGAGATCAGCGGCCCCGTGCACAGCTCCTGGACCATCGAAGGGGTCGGCGACGTGGATGGCGACCAGACCGATGACCTGGTGTGGCGGCACTCCGGGGGGCAGGTCCTCTATTGGCACATGCAGGGCGGGGTGAGTGCCGGATCGGGAATTCCGATCTCGTCCCCGGTCTCCAGCCAGTGGACGCTGGTCGGCGTTGGGGATCTCGACGGCGATGGCACCGACGACATCGCATGGCAACACGACAACGGCCAGGTGCACTACTGGGTGATGGTGGGCGGCGTCCGGGTGACGGGGCTGAACATCGGCAATCCGGTGGGTGTCGGCTCCAGCCTCGCGGCGATCGGCGATTTTGACTGATCACGGACATCGGGTCCCCGACGCCTGGTCGGGGGCCCATGCGTTGGGCTCGGCTCGGGAACCACTGCGGTCGACGGCCCTGGTCCGCACCGACCTCGGTGCCCCGCGCCATCGCGATTGCGCTCGTCGATCCCGTGGCCGCGCGAGCCTCGACACGCGCGTCCGCGAGGGGATGGTCCGGGCACCGCCGCGCGCGGACCTGCGTCGACGACGCGCGAGCACACCTCGTGCCGCGGCGTCGTCGACGCGAAGACGACACCCGCGACGACGCCGAGCATCCTGTACCGAGGTCCGATCCACGGGGCGCGCCGGGACCCTGCGCACACTCGACTCCCGGCGGCGGTCCCCTTTGCCCACAGACACCTCCCACGCGGCGCTCCGGCGGGCTCGACCACACCCCAGCCACTGGTGCGTAGCCGGCCTCGACGCTTTGCCGCGCCCGACGGCCCCCTGCTAGCCTCCCGCCCGCCATGAGCGCACAAGGTGGAGACAAGCCCGGGGACCACGGTCCCGTCCGGATCGAGACCGACAGCATGGGGACCATCGAGGTCCGTGCCGATCG
>JAHZJA010001403.1 GCA_022601155.1 Deltaproteobacteria bacterium
CCCGTTGCCAGCAACGAGATTGCGCCGCACCACCATCGGACCACGGACCGAGGATACCAGCCCTGCCCGATCCGGGCCGACGCACAGATGTACCGTCGCCCCCGCCCGGTTGGTCTGCGTTCCGAACGGCCACACACGAGGGGGTGGGTGATGGCCCCTGCAACGCGATGTCTATGGGCAAAGGAGAACGACGAAATTTACATCGGGGCTTCGCGGCCAGCGAGCGGTGGCGGCCCGCGCTCGACGCGGTCCGTGCGGCCAAATGGAGCGCCTTCGGATCCTCGTCGAGCGCGGATGGGTCGGCCGCACGCCGTCTGGGTGGCACCGGGTCGCGTGAGACCGAGTCCGGTCGCCACAGATGCGACTGGGCCGTGCCAATCACACGGAGACGTTCTCCTGGATCGCGTTGAGCTTGTGCCTCGCCATCGCCAGGTTGCCCTGCTTGCGATCGATCGCGATGTAGAGGAACAGCGAGCCCTTCCGCATCGGAACGATGAGGTGGTACTGCGAGTCCAGGGTGATGAGAATGTCGGAGATTCCACCGTCGATTCCCAGCTCCGACATGACCCGCATCTTGGCGCGGAGCACCTCGGTGTTTCCCGCCGCTGCGACCTCGATGGGAAATCCCTGCTCCCGAGAACCCAGGCACATGCCGCTCTCGTAGTCGACGAGTGCTGCCGCCATGCACCCGGGGATGTTCATTGCTTGCGTGATGGACTGGTCGATGTTTGCCATTGTTTGTTCCTCTTCGAGGCGATTGAGATCGCGTCGTTGATCGGTGTTGGTTTGGGGGAGCGTCGGAGGCGTCACCTCCAACGTCCAGTCGGAATTTCGGGGGTTGGTCTCGACCTGCGCCACCGTCGGTGCCGTGGTCGGTACGGCACGGGGCCGTCGCTCGAGCTCGACCTCCATGTCGGTGCGGCTCAGCAGCCAGCGCAATGCACTGGACCCCGAGTCGTCGGCGCGCGTGCAGTGGACGACGCGGCCGTTGTCGATGGAGATCTGCCCGGTGCCCTCCTCGCAGAACGTCCGGATGGTGCAGCTGCGCCCGTCGATCGTCAGCAGGTACAGCAGTCCGGCGAGGGTGACCCCGGTGGGAGGTCTGCGGTGGTGTGCGTCCAAGCGCTCGCGGCACAGTCGCAACACGAAGGCGAAGTCGATCGGCTTGTCGAGCACTGCGACCACGCCGTGGCCATGAGCCCCACGAGGCAGGGCCCGGGAACCGAAGGCGGTCGCGACGGCCACGGCGGTCTTGATGCCCTGCGAGACCATCGCAGCCACCAGCTCCATGCCATCCATGACGGGCATGCTGATGTCGGTGATGGCGAGGTCGACGGGGTGCTCCTGCAACACTCGCAGTGCGTCCGCGCCATTGCTGGCCGTGAACAGCTCGAGCCCGGGGAACTCCGCCATGAGTCCCTCGACCACGGAGGTCAGGAACACCTCTTCATCGTCGACGACGAGTACCGAGCGTCCTGCGAGGCCGTCGTAGGGCACGAGACCGAGCAAAGCGAGAACCGTGCCAACTCGGCCCGGCCGAGATCGTCATCGATCGTGGCGGATGAAGGGCGATGGCATCGGCAATGAGGACCCGACCGCTCAATTGTATCGATCGATCCGTTCAACTCTTTCGATCACGTCGTGGAGTGTTCGGACCAGGTGCGGAGCTTCCTGCGGAGGGTCACCTCCGAGATGCCCAACGCCAGCGCGGTGCGAGCCCGATGACCGTCGTGGCGTTCGAGCGTCTGCAGCACATGTCGCCGCTCGATCTCGGCCAGCGTTGCTCCTGGTGCCTCGGGTTCCGCCGGAACCATCGCCTCCTCGTTGATGCACTGCGAGGGGCGCAGTGCCTCGCAGGGGTGCAGGGCGAGGGAGCGCGCCAGCACGTTGCGAAGCTCGCGAAAGTTGCCGGGCCAGGTATGCCGCGTGAGCCGCTCGAGCTCACCGGGCTCGAGCCGGGCGTCAGGGGGAGCCCCAAGCTCGCTCATCAGGGTTCGCACGGCGTCGCCCAGTCGCTCGGGCTGGTCACGCAGCGGCGGCAGCCGAGCGCGTCCCACGTCGAGACGAAAACGTAGGTCGGCACGAAAACGGCCGGTCGCGATGGCCTCATCCAGATCGACGTGGGTGGCGGCCACGATCCGGACATCCACGCTTCGCCACCGAGAGCCGCCGAGAGGTCGTACACGCCCCTCCTCGAGCACGGACAGCAGCTTGGCCTGGGTGTTGAGCGACAGCTCACCGATCTCATCGAGGAACAACGTGCCGCCGTTGCCGAGCACCAGCAGACCTGGGCGGTCGGCTGCGCCCGTGAAGGCGCCGCGGCAAGACCCGAACAGCTCGGCCTCGACGATGGAGTCGGCCAAGGTCGCGCAGTTGATCGAGACGAACGGGCCCGAAGCTCGGGGGCTTGCTGCGTGAATCCGCTCTGCGAGCCGGGTCTTGCCCGTGCCCGTCTCGCCCATGAGCAAGATGGATAGGTTCGTCTTGGCGTATCGCGCGAGTGTCTCGGGGAGCTGGGGCTCGTCGAGGCGGGCTGCACCGCTGGTGGCTGGCCCCGGCAGCGCCCGCTGGACGGCGTCGCCCAGCGCTTCGAGCTCGATGGGCTTGGCCAGGTAGTCGACCACCCGGTGCCGAATTGCCGCGATCACGTGGTCGTAGCTCGGATCGCCCGTGACCATGATGAAGGCCGGACCGCCGGGTTCCCGGCTCGAGGCATCGATGAGGGCGAGGCCTTCGCCGTCGGGGAGGTGATTGTCGACGACCACCACCGTGAAGCGATCCAGAGGCTGGCTCAGCGCATCGGCGTACGAGTGGACATAGGTGGTGGAGACCCCCAGGCCGCTGAAGTAGTCGACCAAGCTCTCACAAAAGAGCTCGTCGTCGTCGACGATGAGGACTGCGGGCGCCTTCATGCCAGCCTCGCGGGTTCGGGTGCGCGCGCCAGCGAGATGACCGCGCGGGTGCCCTGGTCCAGCTCGCTGTACAGACGAAGATGGCCCCCTTGGTTGGAGGCCAGGCGCTGCGCGATGACCAGGCCCAGGCCGGTTCCGCTCGGTTTGGTGGTGAAGAACGGTCGCATGGCCAGCGCCATCTCGTCCGCCGACATGCCCTTGCCGTTGTCGACGACTGCGATGTCGACGTAGTCGCGATCGACGGACAGCTCGATGCGGATCGTGGGGTCGACGGGTCCCGGCTCGGCTTCGATCGCGTTGCTGATGAGGTTGAGCAGCAGCTGATACAACGCCCGGACATCGGCGATGATGTACGTCGGCGGCGTCGGCGAGGACTCGAAGACGAGGCGGACCTTGGACTTGAGGGCGCTGGGGCGGGCCAACGCGACGACCTTGTCGATGAACTCGTTGGCGTCGACCCGATCGAGGGTGATGCTCTCGCGGCGTGAAAAGCCCCGCAGCGAGCACAGCAGGTACTCGATGCGGCCGACCTCTCCCAGGACGCGATCGAGGTAGCGCGAGACCTTGTCTTGGGAGAACGTTCCGAGGTTGGAGCGAACCACGGTCAGCGCGGTCTTGATCGAGTTGACCGGGTTGCCAAGCTCGTGACGAATCCCCGACAGGAAGTGCCCGAGGTTGTCCGACAGGTTGACCGCGTCGGCGATCGACCGCAGTCGCTCGACCTCCGTGATGTCGCGGATGACGAGGAGTATGTCGATCCTCTCGATGAGGCGGGCCTCGATGCGTAGCCGACGCTCGCCGGTCTCGTGTCGAAAGCCGACCTCGCCCGACCACGGCTGTTGCTGGTCGAGTCGGGCCCAGGCCTGCTCGGGGAGGGGGAGGTCCGCTTCACCCTCGGGGCCCAACAGCTCCTTGGCCCGCCGATTGAGGTACTGCACGGTGCGCTCGGCCGAGAGTATGACGATGGCGTCTTCGACATAGTCGAGCGCCGGGGTTGCACGGTGGATCCCCGGATCGCGAGAAGTCGACTTCGCAAGACGTTGCATGACGGGCTCGACCCTCGGCCTCATCTGCGGAACGGACCTGGGCGGGAGGTCCGATCGCGATGATGGTCTCCTTGCGGAGACTCCCCGGATCGGAGCCGACAGGCTATCACACCCCGAATTCGTCAATCTGCGGGCGAAAGCGCTGGGGAAGAATGCCCCGGTGGTGCCGTTCGAATTCGCTACGTAGTCGTATCCCTCACCAGACCACGAACTCGAAACTATGCATTTGGCCGAAGGCCGACGGCACCAAGACCACGCGATGGTGATGCACCTTCATGGTGCTGGCTTCACCGACAGTTGGGTGCACGGACCAGCGTAGGTCCCGGATGCACGCCGACTGGTGCCGACGGGATCGGGTCGAGCGTAGAGCTGCGCCTCGGGGAATCGCTGATGCCCGGGGCTCGTAGCCGACGACCGGACCCCGGCGCGTCGTGGCAAGCCGCTCGACTACAGCGAGCCCGACTCGATGCGAGTGTCGCTGGCGGCGGCACTGAGCTTGTGCCGCGCCCGCGCGAGATTGCCCTGCTCGCGATCGATGACGAGGTACAGCAGCACCTACGAGCTGACCGGCCGCATGATGTGGCACTGCTTCCCGGCGGTGACGAGCATGTCCTCGAGCGCCGTCTCGCTGCCAAGCGCGCGGGTGACCTCGTTGTGGGCCCGCATCACCTTCATGCTGCCCGTCGCGGCGACGGCGAGGTCGATCCCCGTGCCTGCCGTGCCGATGCAGGTCCCGGTCTCGTAGTCGACCAGTGCAATCCCCAGGGTTCCGGCGATCGCGATTTCGAGCTCATGGAGCGCGTCGTTCAGTCCCTCGAGAATCGCCGAGTCCGGCAAGACCCTCGGGCTGGGATTGTCCCGGCCGCACCCGATGTCGTCGAATGCAGTCGCCTCGACGTCTTCGACTGGTGGTGGAACGACCTCCAGCATGGGGCGCCCTTCGGGCGGCGACTGGGCGCAGGCCCCAGCTGCATCGAGGCAGCGCGCGATCTTGTCGTCGATGAGCCCGCGGACCAACCGGTGCAGCATCGACTTGTGCGACTGCTTGAGCAGCTCGCTGATGTCGGGCGAGGGCAACTCCCCGTCGTAGTCGATGCGGCTGGACGCGACGATCGTTCCCGAGAGGAACACATGGGTGAAGATGTGCCTCTTGGACGGCCCCGAGTCCTCGGTCTGGACATGGAAGATCCGACCCTGGTGGGGGATCTGATGGTTGTAGCCCATCACGGCGTGCCGAAAGCCCTCCAGGCTCGATGGCGTCAACGCCGTCTCGTTCGCAGACGGCTCCACGTTGAGCTGGGGCTCACCCACGGCGAACCCCGCAGTGCATGACGCTGTGGCCCGCACAGCCAACGTGGCTGGACGCTGGGCTCGATGCCCCACAATCTCCTCGTATCGCACACTCACCCACGAACGACCCCTTACCCGCATCTTCCAAACGGGTTCCCGATGATTGCGTCTGGCTACGCCCTAGCGCCATCCGTGGCAGGGCAAACACCGAACGGCGCGAGGCTCCTCCCCGCGAAATCACCGTGGCCCTGTTTACGTAACATGGATGCGTATTGGCCGTGACCCGTTTTCCACATAGTGTTTTCCTTGAAATGCGAGTTGCGCATAAGGCCACTGGACGCTCGGTCTGTCTGGGCTTATCTCACGAATTCGAGCACCAGACCATCGTTCTGCGGATATTGCAGGCACCTTCCATCATCCGAACCTTCACGGGTTGTGCAGGGCTTGGTGTTGTTTGGACATCGCTGTCACAAGTTCATGTCACGACCTCATCTGGACATTGTTCAAGGACCAGTGCACTGGTCCTATTCGCCCCGCGGTGGGCGTATCGGTCACTGCGGTTGAACTGACACTGAAATCGACACCCCCACCCGAGACTCGCGACGCTATTGACTCCCACGACAGTTGCGCCCAAGCGCTCAACCTTGAACAAAACCTGCACATCCGTTGGCGTGGAGAGCAGAACTGACCACCTCTTGCCACGTACACGTACCAGTGATGCCTCGTTTGGGACTTCGTTGCGGTACGCCTGTCCGCTTTCGGGAGCCAGCACGGCTGCCGACGGCGGGGCGAGATCTTCTCCCAGGAGGGCATCGTGCTGGCCCAAAGTGGGGCAGATTCGAGCTCTGCTCACTTTCGAACCGCTGCACCGAATTGTCCGGAATCGAACAAGTGGTGTGGGGTGGTCTTGGCCATGACGATCGATGAGTCGCCCACGTTACGGGTCTGGGTCATGTGGCGATGTCGGTGGCCCGCGGAGTTCGGGTCGACCCGGCCCGCGGCGAGCCTCGGACCCATCGACTCACCAATGAACCCGAGGATGGGTGGGCACGGCGTCGCGATTCGTCCGGGGATCACTGCGGGACCAAGTCGTCTGGTGGTGTTCCCCTGGGTGTGGTCCCGTAGAGTCTACGAGCACCGCGGACGGTGCGAGAGTTCTTGGGCCGAGTTCATGCCTCACGCTCGGTGGGGCCGTCCCCAATTCGACGGGGAAGGGGTGGGCCGCCACCCGAGCGCGGGCAGGCGCCGTTGCTAGGCTCGTCTCATGTCGATCCGGGGTGCGTTGTGGATGAGCATGATCGCGGCGAGCATGGCGTGTGGGCCTACAGGGCCTGGCTCGTCTCCGCCAAGTCCGAGTGAGGGGACGGTCGCCGAAGCTCCATCGGGCCACTGCAGCGATCCCGAGGTCGCTCCGTATCCCCCGTCCAAGATGGAGCAGCGCTATCGCGACGGTCGGGCTGCGTTTGCGGCCAACGACTTTCCACGAGCCACCGCATTGCTGATGCCCGTCACCCACGACGTGGACAATCCCAAGCGCCAGCGCACGGCGCAGGTGCTCGCGCTCGACTCTCTGTGGCAGCGCTCCAATGCAAAGGGGCAGACCGCGTGCTGGCATCGAGCCGTGGCCGAGGCGGACTGGATCGAGCAACGCTACTGTGACGATCCCAAGGACGAGACCCCGCTGTGTACCGTCTCCCGCGAGATCCGCTGCGAGGACGGCGGTCGCCGGGTCGAGGCACTGGAGGTCGCGCGAGCGTATGCCACGGCGACCGATCTCCTGACCGCGCTCGCGGCCGCCGACGGACCCTGTGCCAACGATCGCGATCGGCTGCTGGCCCGCGCGGCCAATGCCGCCGACAAGGGCGGCGACCATGCACGGGCCCAGTCGCTGCGGGGCTCGGCGGGCCAGCGTGCGCTCGAGGCCGGGGCGGAGACCGCGAAACCCGAGGACGACGATGACGACGAGGGGTCGGGCCCGGCACCCGATGACCTGCGGCCCGCCGTCAGGCCGTGACCGTGGCACTCGTCTCGACTTTGGCGGTTTTCCACGCGCCATAACACCGCCCCCGACCACTGTGGCAGTGTTTTTGCTCCTCGACGCATGACCCGATGCGCCTTCGAAGCGCAGCCTCGCCAGGGAACTGCCGCTGACGGCGTTGTGGCCCATGGAAAACCGCCAACGTCGAGACTGGTAGGCCTCACCCACCGCTGGTGAAGTAGTTCTCCAGCGGGGTCCAGTAGCGCTCGTGCCAGCCTCCGGCGAGGTGCTCGCCCGTGCCCTCGGGGTGTCCTGCCTGGTCGAACACCACCTCGGTCTTAAACGCCTGCTGCTCCAGTCTCGATTTTTTCGAAGCCACCGCGATCACATCGACCGGCTGCCAGTCCTTGGCGTCGAACCACAGGCGGTACATCCTGGAATTGTGACCAAACAGGTGCCAGCCGACACTTTGCTCGATACCGGCTGACTTGTTGGACAACCCGTTCTTGTGGGCGTTCTTGGTTCGGTAAAAAGCAAGTCCGCTGGTAATCTGGTAGTGATCCATACCAACCACGATCGGGCGCTGGCCGGATTCACCTTCCACCCTGTCGGCCACGTTTTCAACCTCGGCAGCAAGTTCATCCCAACCAATCAGAAATGGTCCAGGCGGATGGGGAATACCGGGCAGCCCCAGGGTCACATAGTGCAGAGCTGCGGAAATC
>JAHZJA010001404.1 GCA_022601155.1 Deltaproteobacteria bacterium
ATCTTCTTCGGCGACTACCCTCGCACTCCGTTCGGGTTTCACATCGATCCTCACCAGGAGGCCGTGTTCCAGTACGTGGTCCGCGGTCGTCGACGTGCCTGTTTTTGGGATGGCCTGTCGATGGACGAAGACGACGCGCAGTGGATCGAGGACAGCAATGGGCTGACCACACCGCCGCACGAGCCCGACCTGGCGTTTGATCTCGAGCCCGGCGACCTGGTGTTCTGGCCGGGGACGTTCGTGCATGGCATGGAGCCCGAAGGTCCGTCGATGGGAGTCAGCATGGTCATCGATCGCGCCTCACCGCGGCGTCGCGATCAGGTGGTGTCCTCGTTGGAGACCATCACCAGCGGAGGGCAGTCCGCTCTGCCGCCGATGACCGAGGTCGAGATGCTCGTGCCTGGGACCCGTTACCGACGGCGCGGCGTGTTCCCGGCCGCCTACGAGCGGCTCGGTGAGGTCCTCATCATCGGGGTCGGCGGGCGGACCTTCGACTGGCCCGATCCGGCGTCGGCGGCCGCCACGATGCAGCTCATCGACGTCCTCAATGCCCAGGACGAGATCGATGTCGACCAGGTGCTGGCGCGCTGCAGCGGCGGCGCGCTGTCCCACGACATGGCATGCGAGGTGCTCGTACTGTTCGAGGGGCTCGGCTACTTCGTGCGCGAGCCCGGCTGAGCTGCCCCCACCGCGGCCGCTACGGTCGCAGCTTGACCACACCCAGCTTCTGCGCTCGATCGAGCAGCCGGAGCGCGACCTGCCGCCCCGCACCATCGTGTCGACGGTCGGGAGGCAGCTGGATGTCTCCGCGCGCGAGCATCTGCGCCAGCTCGTCTTGACCGGTGCCGCGCTTGCTCATCACCTCGTCGACCGAGATCGACATCACGGGGATGGGAGCGGGTGGCTGCGGGTCGCCGAGGAACGCGGGATCGATCGCCGAGCTGACATCGGCCGTCTGCCCCACGCGCTCGTTGAGCAGCGGGAGCCCAAACCGTCGCGTCACGGTGGCGATGGGCGAGACGTGGTCGAGCTGGGTGCCGTCGACGCAGCCGCGGCGTACGTGGGGGCCGATGACCACCGAGGGCACACGGAATCCCAGCTGCTGGAAATCGGGGACGTCGTCGGTGGCGTTGCCCGGCGGCGAGACGTGGTCGTAGAAGCCACCGTGTTCGTCGTAGGTGATGATGAGCAGGCACCGCTCCCAATGTGCGCTCTGGGCCAGCGCCGCATAGACACTGCCCAGGAACACCTGGCCCAGCTCGATGGAGTGGATCGGATGGTCGTCGTTGCCGCCCTCGGAGCCCGGCAGCAGGCCGTAGTTGGGCTCCACGACGCTGAACGCGGGAAGATTGCCTTGCTCGGCGGCATCGAAGAACTCATCCAGCGGCAGGACGAACGACTGCTGGGTATCGGACAGCCCGCCCCAAAGCCACGCCAGATCGGAGTAGTAGTCGTTGGCGCTGATGCCCTCGGCCTGCAGCAGGTCCCAGATGGTGGTGAGGCCCGGCACCGGTTCGTTGGTCATGGTGCCGGCCGACGTGGCGGCATTGAGATAGAACCGGTTGGGCCAGGTGGGTCCCATCACCGAGGCGTACCAGTTGTCGCACAGCACGTAGTTGTCGGCGAGCGTGTACAGGATGGGGAGCTGCGCCCGCACGTGGTAGCCCATCACCTCGTGGGCCGAGTCGGCAAAGTTGAGCTCGTGCTCGGTGACGAAGCCGTCATTCGCTCCGTTGTTCCACTGGAGATGACTCGACACCCAGCCGTGGGGGGGATCCTCGGGGTTGAGGTTCTCCAGCGGGAACACCGACACGGGGCGCCCATCCAGGCGTAGGTTCGACTCGCTTCCGTCCAGGCCGTTGACCGCATAGTCCTCGAGGAACGTTGCGGAGCCGAAGAAATGATCGAAGGAGCGGTTTTCCATCATCACGACGACGATGGTGTCGATCTCGGCGAGCAGCTCTTCGGGGGCCAGGCCTCCCGCGTCGCCGCAAGCCTCGATGGGCGGCAGATCGGTGTCGCCCTCGGTGCCGCCCTGCGTGCCGTCGACCGTCGAGTCGGCCGTGCCCCCGCCGGACCCCGAGTCCGACCCCGAGCCCGAGCCGGCCGCGGGTGACCCATCGTCTCCGCAGCCCAGCGTGACGGAACCGAGCACCGCACCCATCCCCTGCAGGGTGCGGCGGCGGGTCAGGGTTCCGTCGTCGTCGTGATCTGCGCTGTCGGAAGCCATGGGGAAGCCTACCGCGGCCATACGCCAACGCGGTCTCACGACGGTGCCAGGTGTCGATCGAGGGCTCGGAGACGGAAACGGAGCCTGCGCTGTAATCGCGGGGCCGCTCGCGTGACTCACTGCCGGGTCGAGGGTTCGGGTCGCATCGATGCGGTACGGCAAGGTCGCGATAATTGCGCTGGCGGGATTGATCCCCGACGTTGCGGCGGCGGGAGGCAACTTCCCGCCGGTCGCCGACGTACAGGCGACCCCCGAGGAGGCCTTGGTCGGCGAGCTCATCATGTTCTCGGCCGCAGGCTCGTTCGATCCCGACAACGGGCCGCAGCCGCTGACCTACGACTGGGATTTCGGCGACGGTACGGGCTCCACCGAGATCGCTCCCACCCACGGCTACGACGCCGAGGGCCTGTACGTCGTCACGCTCACCGTCGGGGATGGACTCGCGACGCACCTGGTCAATCTGGCCGTGGTCGCCCTCGCGCCGCCCGCCGCCGTACGTCCGCGGTCGAGCGCGCCTCTGTCGCTGTCGCCGGACGACGGTGCGCTGGCGGTGGTCAATCCCGACGCGGACACTGTGTCGATCATCGACACGACCACGTTCGCGGTCGAGGAGATCGCGGTCGGTGGCGAGCCCCGCAGCGTTGCGTGGAGCCTCGACGGCGCGACGATCTACATCGCTTGCCGGGGTGCCCATGAGCTGTGGGTCGTGGATGCCACCACGGCCGTGGTGGCCGAGCAGGTGCCCGTCGATCCGCTGCCCATCGCGGTGGTGGTGCGGCCGGGCGATGGCGACGTGGTGGTGGTGAGCGAAGGCCTCGGTACCGCCGAGCGTCTCGATGCGGTCACCCTCGAGCGGCAGACCCGGGTGGAAGGGCTGGGGACCCCTCGCGCCGTTGCCCTGCCCCCCGCGGGTAACCCCGCGTACATCACCCAGTGGCTCACACGTGGGGAGCAGGGCGAGGTGATGGTCGTCGATCTCGACGCGGCCGCGCTGACCCAGGTGGCGACGCTCGCCGAAGACGAAGGACCCGACTCCGCATCGTCCGGTCGCGGCTTTCCCAACGTGCTGGGTACGGCGGCCATCGGGGCATCGGGGCAGACGCTGTGGGTCGGCGGGCTCAAGGCCAATACCGGGCGTGGCACCTATGTCAGCGGCGAGCCCATGGAGCCGCGCAATCGCCTGCGGGGGCTGCTGGCTCCGGTCGACGTGGCCACGGGCATCGAGATGGCGCAGCTGCGGATCGACACCAACGATGCCGACAGTGTCAGCGGTGTGGCCTTCTCACCGCGCGGCCGCTACGCCTATGTCGCGCATCAGGGGGCGGGGCGGCTGTCGGTCTACGACTTGCCCGCCGCTGCGCTGGTCGACACCGCCGACGGCAGCTCCGTCGATTTCGAGGTGCGGCTGGACGTGGGCGACGCGCCGCACGGGGTGGTGGTCGATGCGGCGGGCGAGCGTGCCTACGTCGCCAACTTCATGTCGCGTGACGTGACCGTGCTGGACCTGGCCTCGCTGTCGCAGCCGACGGTCCTCGATACCGTGGCGACGACGGTCGAGCCGCTGCCGCCCGTCGTGGCCGAGGGCAAGCGGCTATTTTATCGCAGTCGCGAGCCGCTGCACTCCGACCAGAACTACATCGCCTGTGCCTCGTGCCACCCCGACGGTGGGCACGACGGGCGCACATGGGACTTCACCCAGTTCGGCGAGGGCCTGCGCAACACCGTCGAGCTGCGCGGGCGGGCGGGCATGGGTCACGGCCCGGTACACTGGAGCGCCAACTTCGACGAGATCCAAGATTTCGAGAACGACATCCAGGGAGGGTTCGGTGGTGACGGTCTGTTGCCGCCCGGGGAGCGCCCCCATCCTCCGCTGGCCGGCCCTCCCAATGCGGGGCGCAGCGCCGAGCTCGATGCCCTTGCTGCGTATGTGTCGACACTGGACGTGGTGCCGCCCAGCCCTTGGCGCCAGGCAGACGGCAGCCTGGGCGAGGCCGCGGTGCGGGGGATGGTGTTGTTCTTCGATCCCGCGGTCGGCTGCGCCGACTGTCATGTGCCGCCACGGTTCACCGACAGCACGCTGACCGCTGACCGCGACGATTTCGTGCTCCACGATGTGGGCACGCTGTCCCCGGCCAGCGGCCAGCGGCTGGGTGGTCCGCTGCCCGGCATCGACACGCCCACGTTGCTCGGAGTGTGGGCGACCGCGCCGTATCTGCACGATGGCCGCGCGTCGACGCTGCTCGAGGTGATCACCACGCACAACGCAGGCGACGCCCACGGGGCCACCTCGGTCCTCGACGATGGCGAGCGCGAC
>JAHZJA010001405.1 GCA_022601155.1 Deltaproteobacteria bacterium
CGTCGAGGAGCGAAAACACTGCCACAGCGGTCGGGGGCGGTGTTATGGCGCGTGGAAAACCGCCAAAGTCGAGTCTAGCCCCGGCGCTCGCCCTGACACGAGACTGGCCAGAGCATCGGGGAGCACGGTTGCTCGCCCTCACCCCGGTGGAGCCGGGGGGAGCGAGCGCCCTCCGCGACCCGACCCCGCGCGACGCTTTGGGCGCTGCCGTGGGATTGCGACTTGCGCGAGGCCGGCCTCGCGCATCGGTGGCCTCGAGACCGAGCGGCTGGTCAGAGGCTACGGCTGCCCCGAAGTTTTCGGTACGGCTCGTCGCCGACCCCGAAGGTGGAAGCCCGCCCACACTCGAGTGCACGTCTTGTGGGCCGTCGGGCTCGAGTCGTAGTCGATGACCCGGATGGTGTCCTGTGCCACTTGGCAGGGCAGCCCGTGGTGAAACCCCTCGCGCGGTCGCAACATCGCCCCCGCGGCCCATGCCTTCGTTGGTCGTCGGTCGTCCATGCCCGGTCAACGTCCTGTTCCCGGTCTTGGCAGGGGCCGCGCTGACGGCGTTGACGCCCCCATGAGGGGTCACCGCCGGCTGCTAGTCTAGGGGCAACCCGCTGGGCACACTCTCGGGAATGAGGTCGCTCTGATCGATGGTGCTCTCATCGGTCAGCGACGCCAAGAACTCCATGATGAAAAAGAGCTCATAGTCGTGGAGCGGGGGACCCTGCACGGCCAGAGCCGGATCGAGGGTGCTCAGCAGCTCGTTGATGAGTGCCGGATCGTCCTCGAGGGTTCCCACCAGCTCGGGCTCGACCTGGGACTCGTCGTACGCGGCCAGCGACGCCGCGGGGTCGAGGTGGTGACGCACCGCATCCTCGAGATCGACGAAGGCTCCGTTGTGCATATAGGGGCCTTCGAGCTCGATGTTGCGAAGTGATGGGGTACGGAACTGGAAGAACTCGGTCGGGTCGCCGGTGATTCGGCCCCGGCCACGATCGAGCGGTGCGTCTTCGGGCCGTCCTCCGCCGACCTGCGGGGCGGCGATGTTGTGGAAACCAAAGTCGGTCTGGAGCGCGCCACTATGACAACTCGAGCAACTCGCCCGGCCGTAGAAGAGCAGCGCCCCTGCCTTGGCAGGGAAGGATATCGCGTGGTCATCACCCGCTAGATATCGATCAAACGGAGAATCGAGCGCCGTAAACGCCTCCGACATGAACGCGCCGATCGCCTCACTGACGTTGACGATATCGATCTCCTCTTCCGTGATGCCCGGGAATGTCGCGAGGAATTGATCGCGGTACGCCGGGATGGCCACGACTCGGGTCACCAAGGCGTCCCAGATCTGCACGAAGTCCGAATCGGTCAGGCCGGCCAGCTCGTTGGGGTTGCCGAACACGTCCGCTTCAAAGGGGAAGCCACGCATCTCCTCATCGGGGGTGATGGGCAGCATGGTGAATGCCGCCAGAGCAGTGGAGAAATTCTGCGGGGTGTCGGCGCCGGCGGGTGAGACGAAGCCGTCGACGGCGTTCCCCTCTAGCCGGCCATCCCAGAACATCACGTCCCAGCCCTCGACGCCGCGATTCCACAACGACAAGGCGTTGCGGGGGAGAAAATCGGTGTTGGGCCCCAGCACGCGATCGGGGCCCAGCCCCGTGCCCCCCTGGGCGCGCGACTGGCTCTGAGCGTCGGCCGACCCCAGAGTCGGGTGATGACACGTGGAGCAGGAGATGTTGCGACGACCGCTGAGCTCCCGGTCGAAGAAGAGCTGCTGCCCCAAGGCGACCAGGGCGGGGTCTTGCGCGGGAGGAGGGGTGACAGGGACTACACCCTTCCACTGGAGCTTGAAGCGGATCAAATCGTCGAAGGAGGGCAAGTAGAATCGATCCTCATCGGCATCTTCGATGTCCTCGACCCCTTCGAGGTCGAAATCGTCGGATCCGGGTTCGGCGTCGCAGGCTCCCGCCATTGCCAGCGCGAGCAAACCCACCGGCCAGCGGCGGGAGCGTGATGACAATGACAGTGATGATGAGGTGGTCAATATGGCGACTTTTGATGATGTTCCCATGGAGTATCGTCTTCTCTGGTCGGTGGTGTCGTCTTCCACGTCTGAACCAAAAACGCGCGTCATCGAGCGACCGCCGGCAAGCGGTCGTCCTCCTCTGAGCGTTCTGCGTTCGACGCGTAGTTGATGAGGGCGCGATACTCAGTGGGCTTTGCTTCCGGGTCTCCGTGAGGACAGAGGCGCAGAAACTCCGAGTATCTGGCTAGCCGTTGCGGTTCGAGGAACGAGAACATTCGGGGCTGGGTTACACCGGGAATTTCGGACGATCCGTTGCAATTTCGACTAGAGCAACGAAATCGAGCGCTGCACTTTTCGTCCTGAATATGACAAAAAATATTGCGTTCACCACAGGTAGGTACTCGTCACACTCCGCGAGTGCAACTCGAATGTACCGTTGTGTTTTAGGCATGGGAGAATTTCTGAGCGCGGTGCGAGACAGCAATGACTTCTATCTTCGTACCGCCGCGCGGCGACCTTCGACTGTGCCGCACGGTCCGCCCCCGCGAGGCTACCCAGAGCTCGATCCAACCAATCGTCGCCCGGGCAACCGCCCTCGCTTCATCAGCGAGGTGAGCGCAGGCTCGCAGCATGGACTCGTGTCATTGAATCACGCCTGGCTCGAGCGATTCAGTGTCTCCCACATTGGGTGGGCCGTTGTACACAAACAGGCTTCGCAATCGATGGACTCGAACGAGGTGGTACCCGGTTCCTCCGAGACGGCGAGTTCGTTGTCGCTTGGCCCGATGGATGTCTTCGGGTACTGGGGTTGGTCGTGCACCCCCGCGCACACGTCGTCGCGGAGCTCCGAAACGAGCACGGCCCGAGGCCGAAGCCACCACAGCGGGTCTCCGTACTGTGAGGACCCGCTGCGGCGCGTCCGTATTCAGCGTGGGCTCCGTCGCGTGGGGGCCGGAGCCCTGACTACGCCACCGGCTTGAGGACGCCCGCACGGATCAACCGCGAGACGAGCACCCGCTTGGACTGCGAGGTGACCGCGTCGGGGATCTGTTGCACTGCGAACGAACCCCGCGCCCGTGCGATGAACTGCAGCGCGGGGGTGACCTGGTGGGGAGCTCGCAACGTAGACGCGGGCTCGCTTCCGGGCCAAGCCAGCTGCACCCGATCGCCGACCGACTCCACGAAGCACTCGACGCCCTCTCGTTTGACCACGCGGGTCTCGTCCTCCACCGCCGTTTCCGAAGCCAGCGCTTGGTCCAGTTGACGGTCGGGGAGCGGGGAGTCGGGCATGGTCCTGCAACGGATGGCGGAGGTCAGGGCGTCGGGGCCGATCCGGTCGGCGCAGCGGCGCAGCAAGGCCCGCGCGTGCGTGAGTCGGTCCGCGTCCCCGATGGGTACCGAGCGACGCAGCTCGATTTCTTCGGGGGCCATCGCATACAGCAGGTCGCCGAGCAGCTCGTGCCACTGCGGGCGGTGGATTCCGACCGTCAGGTGCAGCGATTGGCGATCCTCGGCCGTCACCTGGTGCGTCGTGCCACGCGGCAGGTACAGCAGATCACCGGGCGACAGCACTACGTCCGCCGTGGTCTCCGCGGTGTCGACCGACTGCGAGAATCGACGCGTGCGGGGCTTGACCGGCAACCGCTGACCCGTGCCGTGTAGCTGCCAACGCTTGGTTCCTTCGAGCTGGAGCACCATCACATCCATGTAGTCCCAATGCGCAGCGAGACCCCGCGTGCAATTGGGGGTGAGGTACAGCCCGATGTCGACGCGGGCGCGCAAGGCCTGGCCCACAGCGCGGGCTAGCCGTCGCAGGGTGGGGAACTGACCATCGATGGCGTACGCGACCACCGTGTCACCCGCGAGATGTCGCTCCCGAACCCAGCTCGCGATGACCGCCTCGTGCTGACGGCGGCCGGACCCAGCCGCCGCTCGATGAAACGGCGGCTGGAGGCGCTGTCCATCGCGAAACACCCCGAAGCGATCGTCGGACTGGAAGTAGCCGCGCGCCAGCAGCTCGTCGACGTCGTCGAGGCGAAACAGCGAGGAGAAGCGATGCGGGTCGCCGGGAACATGCAGAGGCTGGCGCTCGAGGTAGTCGTCGACGAACGTCTCGACCGAGATCGGCGACAGCAGCTGTTCGAGGTCTTGCGGGGCGAGGTGATCCATCGAAGAAACGCTCCAAGAACAATCCAAGGTCAGGTCGGGGGCGGCCGAGACCAGGCCGCCCCCAAGGCATCGAGCCGAGGCCCGACGATGATCGACGGAACCCGTCTAGATGTGGTCCCAGTTTCCGTCCCAGCCGTGCACCCCCAGGGTGTGTGGGTTGACCGGGCCGCCCTGCGGCAGGCTGGGCACGCTGGGCAAGCCAGGGAAGGCACCACCGACTGCGGTTTCCAACATGTCGTCGGTCAGGACGAAGGGGCTGGACGTCGCGTCATCGGAGGTTCGCTTTGAACGATAAGCTCTGTTGTTCATCGGTGACGGTAGAGTCGCGGGGCGCCGTGTCGGATCACCGGAAAGACGAGAATTCGGGCTTCCAGGTGGCAACCAACGGCGTTCAGGTGTCAACCTCACTCCATCGCTCGCGCATGCATTGTGGCTCCCGGGGCCGCCCTTGCTCGCGTCCCGCAAAGCGCCCCGCGACGAACCGTGTCGACGGCCTGAGCGTCGACGTCGAGTACGGTCGCCATCGACACCCATGTCTCCGAAGGCATCAGCCTGAGCGCCCAGGCCCAGGTTTACGGTCGCGATCTTTGGCCGCGAATTGGAAGTGGCCCGAACCCAGCTTGATGAACACGTCGCCGCATCGGGATCCGCCGTGGTCGGAGCGGACGTTCGTGGAGGCGGAGCTGGAGATCATCGCCCGCCCCACGATCCACACCCCCGCAGACCCAACAACCCCAATCGTTCGCCCCTCTCGGCCCTCACCCTGGTCGATGACGCGGGGCGAGTACGGCCAGACGTTCGCGGGAATGCTCGGCGGCTCGGCGTCCGCGTTCGGCGATCTCGGGCCCGCGCCACATTTCGTAGAATGCGATGCCGCTGGTGTCGGGGAGGATGGCCACGTCGGCCATTCCGGCCTGGCGCTCGCCGCTGCGGGCCATGGCCACGATGTACGTCTGGGCGGCGGTCTGCAGCCGGGCCAGGCCGCCGAGGCCCGGGACCCGGCGCGACCACTTCGACCGTACCGGGGTCGTCGTCTCCGGCCGATGCTCGCGGGCCATCACGTGCACTCCGATCACGCGGTCCGCCCCCATCGCTCGCACCGCGTCGACGGGCACGTTGTTGATCATGCAGCCGTCCACGAACCGAGCCGTGGGACCGAACGGACTGTCGTAGCTGTGGGGCATGATCACCCCGGGGACCGCCATGCTCGCCCGCACCGCATCGGGCAGCGAGCCGCGCTGCAGCACCCGCTCCTCGGCGGTGTCGAGGTCCAGCGCCATCGCGGCGAACGGGGTGCACAGCTGATCGAAGCGCTGCAGCTGCAGCAGATCGACGAGGAACTTCAGCGCCCGCCGACCGGACAGCGCCCCCGATGTCACCACGCTGGGATCGACCATCATCATCCAGTCGCGGGGGCGACACAGCTGCTCCATGCGGGCCCGCACCCCACAGGCGCCGCGGCTGAGGTAGGCCCCGCCGACCACCGCGCCCATGCTGGTGCCGAGCACGAAGTCGACCTCGATGCCCATCGACTCCAGCGTCTCGAGGACCCCGAGGTGGGCGAAGCCCAGCGCTCCGCCGCCGCCGAGGGCCACGCCCACGGTGCGCCCGAGCAGGGTCCGCGCGAGGCGAGGGGCCACGCTGACCAGCGGCGCCCCGTAGCGCGCCTTGATGCGGTTGCGGGAGGGCAGGCCGTCGCGGGTGATCTGGATGCGACGCACCGAGGCCGGAGGCTCGAGGTCGGCCGCGTCCTCGCCGACCACCAGCGCCTCGCAGTGGGGCAGCGCGCCCTGCAGCTCGGACTCGGTGCCGTACGCGACGACCAGGGAGCAGCGGGTGGACGGCTGAGCCAGCGCGGCGCTCCAGCCCTCGTCATCGGCGGGTAGGGCGATGGTCTCCACCGTGGCGCCACCCAAGGGACGCGCGGGGACGGGGCTGCCCATCACCAGCGCCACGCTCCCGGGGGCCCCGGGGTCGAGGTAGCGGGCGGCGGCCTCGATGGTGGCCTCGACGAATTCGATCGACAGCGAGGCGTGCATGCACCAGATCGGCGCATGGCGGCGACCGTGGCGGTAGCGCTCCGATCGCACGAAGCTGTCGGCCACGCGCCGCGCCACCTCCAGCCCCAGCTCGGACCAGCGCCGGGCCAGGGTCATGAAGTCGTCGGCGTGCATCCAGTACACGACGGTGCGGCCGCGGGCCCGGGCGCTGGCGTTGCGCAGGCCGCCCCGCAAGATCGCCAGCTCGCCGATCATCTCGCCGACCTCCACCGTGTTGAGCAGCTCGATCTCGCCGTGGTGCACCCGCACCACCTCGAGATCGCCCTCGACGACGATGTACAGGCGGTCGGCGGCCTGCTCGGCGTGGAACAGGTAGGCGCCGTCGTCGACCGTCTGCGGGCGCAGCCTTGCGATGACCATGGCGTGGGCCTCGGGGGGCAGGGCGCAGAACACCGAGCAGCTCGCCACCACCTCGTGCAGCGAGGCGGGCGGACGGGTCTTCGGCGCGGGGGGATCGGAGTCGAGGTCCTTCATCGTGCGCGCGCCTGGTCGAGGAGGCCCTGGAGTCGCCCGGTCACCACGGCGTTGAGCCGCTCGAGGAAATCCGGGTGGTCGGCGGGCAGGTCGACCGCCTGATGGGGGTCGATGGGCTCGCCTACGATGGTGTGGAGCTTGACCGGCATCGGCAGCGACAGCGGGTACAGCCCGGTGAGGCCGACGCCGAACCACAGCGGGATGTCCTTGGGCAGGCCGAGCCGACGGCTGAGACGGTGGCCGTCGTTGAGGCCGATGAACACCTCGTCGCAGCCCGCGGAGCCGACCGGGACGATGGGGATGCCCAGCTGCAGCGCGAACTTCAGGTAGCCGCGGCGGCGGCCGAAGTCGACCTCATAGCGGGTCCGAAACGAGCGGGCCATCTCCTGGGTGCCGCCCGGGGCGACGACCAGCGACTCGCCGCGGGCCACCGCCTCGCGGATGCGCTCGCCGTCGCCGGGCACCGCCCCGCAGTCGTCCACGATCTTGTTGATGACCGGGACCTCCCACATGCGCTTGTGCAGGATGAAGTGCGGCAGGTAGCCCTTGCGCTCGTAGATCTCCAGGGTGAGCACGCCGAGGTCGGGGGGCAAGCCACGGCCGTGGTAGCCGACGATGAGGCACGCTTGATCGGTGAGCAGGTGGTGCAGGCCCTCGCCCGACCAGCGGTGGTAGGACCGAAGGAAGCGCAGCACCCGGAGGTAGTTGGTGGTGATGGAGGAGGTCATCGCGAGCCTTGGACGGTGGGCCGCGGCCCGGGGGGCGGGGTCGCGGCGGGGCGGGAGCCGAGCAACAGGTGCCGAAGCTGCGGGGCGTAGTGGTGGGCATCGGCTTGCCCCAGGGCGATGGTCTGCTCGAGGCGATCGGGCGTGGTGCAGTCGAGCGCCTCGACGGGGGTGGGTCGAGTCGGGGCCACGTACAGCCGTGAACCCTGCACGCCCACGCGAGCGGTGGGGTAGGGCTTGGTCAGGAGCACCAGGTTGCGGCGGACGTCGGTCACGCGCTCGGCCACCACGGCGGGGGCGTTGTCGAACAGGCCGCCGTCCAGCAGGCGACGACCATCGAGCCGACGCACGCGGGTGAACGGCGGAATGGCCGAGGACGCCTCGACCACCTGCGCCAGCTGCTCGGCGGTCTCGCACTGGCGCACGTCGACGACGTGGGGAGAAAAACCCAGGCGCGGGCCCAGCCGCGGGTGAATGGTGCCGGGCACGAACGTGTGCTCGAGGGCGTAGGCGGCCACGCCCACTGCGGTACCCAGGCCCAGCGGCAGCGAGCGGGGAGGAGCGGTCGCGACGACGAGCACGGGGAACGGGGCGCGACGGATCCGCTCGAGCCCGCCCTCGGCGAGGGCGTACAGCAGCAGGTCGCGGTACAGCTGTGGGTGAGGGGTGGGCCAGCCGCCACGCAGCAGGCTCGACCACTGTACGTTGGAGCGGATGCTCGCCACCCGGTTCCGCCAGAATCGCTGGGTCACTCGGTTGCGACCGCTCAGCCAGATGGTGCCGACACAGGCCCCGCCGCTGCAGGCCGCCACCGCGGCCAGGCGCGGGCGCAAGCGATCGCCCCACTGACGCAGTAGGCCCATCTGGTACAGGGCCCGGTTCCCGCCCCCGGCCAGGGTCAGGGCGGTATCGCGGGTTGGCAACATATGACCACTCATGATGGTTGATGGCTATAGCATCGACTTCGCATGTCGGCACTTTGAATCTGCATATGTAAAGTCATAGAATGATCGGGCCCGACCGGGCGGGGGATCACGGGTCCCGACGACGCCCCACGGGGGCCGGAACGCTCTTGCAAGGCCTGGTTCTTGCGATCTGGCACGGCGCGTACTGCTGCCAGAACAGCGTTCAGATCCTGAAATGATGTGAAATACGACCGGGCGCGAATGGAAACGGCGGCGGTGGTCACTGCCGACGCGAGCCCCAACGACCGTCGCATCCGCGACGCGGGCATCCCCGTGCGGTGATGTTCGTATGACTACGAATGTTCGTAGGTTTACAGGTCAATGCATCATGTCGACTGCAAGCAAAGATGTTCGCATTCTGGGTATTCCCGAGAGCGC
>JAHZJA010001406.1 GCA_022601155.1 Deltaproteobacteria bacterium
ACCCGCGGCGTGGTTGGCCCACAGTCCCGGCGAGATCGGGCTGAACATGAGGCCGGTGTTGGAGACGTTCTCGATGGTGACGACGAAGTCGGCTTCCATCGGAGGCGGCAGGGGGGGACCCGAGCTGCCGCTGCTGTCGGGATCGCCGGACGAGCTGCCGGGAGCGCCGGACGAGCCGCTCTCGGCGGCCGTGGTGTCGGCGCCGGTCGTGACGCCCGTGGTCGTCGGGTCGACGCCGGTCGTGGTGGGGGTTCCGGTATCGGTGCCAGAGCCCGATTCGCCGGTGGCGGGGATGTCATCGCCACAGCCGACGGTCGTCGTCAGACCCAGCAGGGTCAGCAAGATGCGGTTCGAGGAGGAGCGCTTCACGGTCATGAATCCTTGGCTAAGTGGGGGCGGGAAATCGGTATGCCAGTGGTGCCGTGGCGGTTACTTCGCAGGCCAGCGGCGGGCCGGGGGACCGTACCCGCTCGGTGCCCTGCGCCCAAGCACCATGGGGCGGTCGAGTGGACAGCGGAGTGCGTTGGATCGCGTGCGGCCCCAGCGCGAGCACGAGTAACCGAAGGCCCCCGTTCGGGGCCGTCGGAATGTGCATTTCCGCTGCGGAGCAAAGACCGTGCAACCGCACCGTTGGTTTCGCTTTGGCTCGTGTGCGGTTGCATTCGTGCTTGGTCTGCGCACCAGCGGAACGTCGATTCGATACGGTCCGATGGATCTTGGTAGGGTCTTGGCCGTGGGCGGGTGGGCTTTGCTCGGGATGGGGCTCGCCTTGGCGAGCGCGCCCGCAGCCGAAGTTCGACCGCTGGGCGACGTCATAGCGGTGCCCGCTGCCGATCCTTGTCTGGGGTCGGGGTTGTCCGAGCCGGTGGCGACGTGGCTCGGCCGTGGCGAGGTCGCGGGCGATCTGGAGGTCGACGTGACGGTCGACGGTGACAGCGTGGGGTTTCGACTGCTGCGTGGCGGTGAGGTTCGGGTGGAGCGATCGTTGTCGCCCGCGCCCACCGACTGCGCGGATCGGCGGGCTGCGCTCGGGTTGGCCATCGCGATGGCCCTGGATGCGGCGGTGCTGGAGTCATTGGCTCCGCCACCACAACAGCCGAAACCGGTCCCGCCTGCCGTCGATCTCGAACCCGCGCCCGAGCCATCCACCCGGGCCGACTCCGCACCACAGCCCCCGCCCGCGCGCACGTTTCGGAGCGCGGTGACGGCCGATGCCGCGACCTTGCTCGGGGTGCTGCCGCGGGTAGGCCTCGGGGGTGAGCTGGGGTTGGAGCTGGGCGGCCTTCCGTGGCTCGACGTGCGCGTGTCGGGTGGGTTCGTGGCCGGGTTGTCGGCGCCGCTGTCCGGTGGTCGCCTGGAGACACGCTTGGGTTGGGCGGGAGCGGAGCTGTGCCCCGCCCGCGCATTTGGTCGGGTGCGGCTGCGTCTTTGTGCGGGCGTCGTGGCCGGGGGGATCGGGGCCCGAGGCCGGGGGTTCTCGGACTCCCGCCAGGTGACGCTGGCCTGGGTTGCCGCCAAGACCGGGCCAGACCTGGGCGTATGGATCACCGATCGGGTGGCACTGCGCGTGGGGGGCCGGGTGCTCAGCTCCGTGGTTCGCACGGAGTTCGAGGTGGTCGACCGCGATGGGGAGTCGGTGGCACTGCAGCAGGCCGCGGCCGCGGGCGGGCAGGTCGGGGGGGGGGTGGTCGTGCGTCTTTGGGGTGCACGCTGGGCCGAACCTGCGACGTGAGGTGCCCGAATGATCGTGCCTTCCCTCGGCGTGGGGACATGGGAACCGGGGGCTCGAGGGGCGCCGAGGTGACGGTGGGTGGTGAGGGGTTCACGACGACGCGAGCCCCTGCGCAACTGCGATGAAGGTGTCGCGGTCGGGGCCGTCGTCGAGCGCCCACATCAGCGAGCGGACGAATGCCCAGGCCCGCGCGCGCCCAGAGTGCAGACCCAGGCCGCCCGACAATCGATCGAGGCGCTCGCCCACCGCCTCGGCCCCCTCGGCGAACTCACCCACGCCGAACATGGGCAGCCGATTGGCGAGCGCGAGCTCGGGATCGGCGAGCAACGGCTTGGGATCGATCACCGCCCACGCCCGCGGCCCCGTGCGCAACACGTTGCCGCGGTGGAGGTCCTGGTTGACCAGCACGGGGTGGCGCTGCGTGGCCGCCAGCTCGTCTAGGGTGTCGATCGCCAGGGGCACGAGCGCGCCTCCGGGAGCAGGTAGTGCGGCACGGCCTCGCGTCAGCTCGTCGGTCCAGACGGTTCGCTCGGACTGGATCGGCGTGAAGGGCTCTTGGGTGGGCACGAGCAACGCGGGCAGCAGGCGCAGCAGCAACGCATCCACGTCGACGTCGGGGGCGTCGGCCAGCGAGGTTCCGGGCTCGCACCGCTCGAGCAGCAACGCGTGCCACCGCGGCGCATGGTCGAGCAGCCTCACGGCGCCGTGCCCGTTCCATACGCGCAGCGCATCGGCCTCCCGGCGGCACTCGCGATGGGGAAACTGGATTTTCACGACCACGTGGTCCCCGGCGGCGGTGGTCGCGGGGGCGACGTACGAGACGGTGGCGCCTTCGTAGGGTGCGTCGATGCGAAGGGACCATCGCCGAGCACACGCATCGAGCACGCGCGGGAGCGCCTGCCACCAGGCCGCACCCTCCGCGTCCTCGAGCAGCCATGCTAGTCCGGCTGGAGTCGTTGGACCTGTCACCTGGAAACCTCGCATCGAAACGCTCCCACGGGGCGGTGGAAGTCCCCGAGCGGGAGCATCTTGATGCTACATCTGCCCGAGCATCATGACCACGACGCTCGCCATGCGATCCT
>JAHZJA010001407.1 GCA_022601155.1 Deltaproteobacteria bacterium
CATCCCCAGGTGGTCGGCGAGATCACTGGCCACGGTCGTGTCGGGCATCGTCCCGGGCTCGCTCACCCAGACCGCATGTGGCCCGCCGCCGCCACAGGCATCGAGATACGCGCCCGGGCCCAGGGCAAAGCCCGCGCGTCCCTGCCCGTCGGTCGTGGCCTCCACCTTCACCGGGTACCACTCGTCGGGCCGCGACGGAGTGCGCAGACTGTCGTAGTAGAACGCCACCGCAGTCCCAGCCAGCGGTGAGCCCGACTCATCGACCACGAACACATCGATGTTCGACGGACCCACGCGCTCGACCAACGCGATCAAGCGATACACCGCACCGTGGACGTCCACCCACTGCGGATCGGCTCGACCGACCTCGGCTCCGTACTCCGCGGCCACCCAGGCCATGTCGGCGGGCGTGCATGGTTGCTGCGGCGTAGGGCCGCAGACATCGGCTCGGTCGGGCGTGCGAAAGACATCGGGCTCGGGCAGTGCATCGCCGGGACCCGTCGACGAGGCTCCGGTCTCCGTGCCCGTACTCGTCGCCGGGGGCTCGAACCCCGTGCTGCTGTCGGGTTCGCGGCCCGTCGAGTCCGTCGAGCCCGCAGGTTCGCCCCGGGTCGTCGATGCGTTTCCTGTCGTCGCCCCCGAGCCCGTGATGCCGCTCGACCCCGGCTGCGCGATCGCACCATCGTCACCGCAGGCCGAAGTCATGCCCAGCAGCGCCAACGCGACCGTTCCCGCTCGCCAACACGTTTGCATTGCACGACCGTCGCAGACCCCACGCGCGCGGGGCAAGGATTCAACGGTCTTCGGTGCCGTGTGGAGACGGTGCGTCGCACCCGTGAACCAATGCGACCGGTCCGGCAACCAATACCGACGAAGGTGCGCGCCACCACGAACGGGCCTTCGTCGACCTACGTCCGCGTCACCACGAACGGACCGTCGTCGACCAACGTCCTCGTCACCACGAACGACCTTCGGCGACCAACGTCCGCGTCACCATGAACGGACCTTCGTCGACCTACGTCCGCGTCGCCATGAACGGACCTTCGTCGACCTACGTCCGCGTCACCACGAACGACCCTTCGTCGACCTACGTCCGCGTCACCACGAGCGACCTTCGTCGACCTACGTCCGCGCCACCACGAGCGACCTTCGTCGACCAACGTCCGCGCCACCACGAACGACCCTTCGTCGACCTACGCCCTCGGACGCCCCCCGTAGCTCTACCAACGCACGCTCCCACGGCGGTCGTTGATGCGACGACCCATGAAAATCGCGACGGGGACGAGCACTGTCATATCGATCCGAGGCACGACCAACCGGGCGGCCGTTCTTGGTCGAGACTCGACGATCCATTGTGTCGAGTCGCCTCCAACACACAAACCGGCACGATGCCGTCCACGTTCGATTTTTCGATCTTTTTCTTTGCACGAATGCACGCGACTGGTCCTCATTGAACCAGTGACCGCATCTACACGACGGTCAATTGTTCGATTCCTTCAATGGACTCCCCCAATTGGCTCGACCAACGATGGGGGCCAATAGACCGCACTGGTACACAAACACCCACTCACGCGACCAGATCCTCCGTGTTATCAACCCGCAACATGGTAGATACGGTTGATCGCACGGCCGCGACGACGCGGACCGATCGGAAGGCCACGGTCATACGCAAGCTACGGAGCCTGAAGATACTCCGGTTGGATGGCCCCGACGCCGGTTCGGCACAGACCTTCACCGTTCCTCGCGTGACAGTCGGGCGTAGCCGCGCCTGTCACATGATCGTCGCGGATGCGTCGATCAGTGCGTTGCACTTCGAGCTTCGCATTCGCGGTGAAACGGTGGAGCTCCGCGACCTCGATAGCACCAATGGCACGCACCTCGGCGAGCGACGCGTCTTTCATGTGGAGCTGCATCGCGGCGATCGCTTCACAGCCGGCGACGTTGGCTTCGAGTTGTTGGAGGCCGGAGAGGTGGAGGTACCCGTGTCGGCCGACGACCGATTCGAGGAGATGTGGGGCAGCAGCGCCATCATTCGCGAGGTGTTCGGCCAGCTCGACGCACTCGCGGGAGCCACGATGGACGTGCTCGTCGCGGGCGAGACCGGGACCGGCAAGGAGGTCGCCGCTCGGTCGCTCCATCAGCGCTCGGGCCGAACGGGAGCCCTGGTGTCGCTGGACTGCGCCAACCTGGCTCCGCATGCACTCGAGGTCGGCTTCGAGGACGCCAGAGGGGGCACCGTGCTGCTCGACGAGCTGTCGGAGCTCCCGCTCGACCAACAACCTCGACTGCTCCGCATGCTCGACCGTCGCACTGCACGCAGTGGCCACGAAGGCCATCCCGGCCCTCCCGACGCGCGGGTCATCGCCTCGACCCGTGCCGATCTCTCCAAGATGGTGGCCTCGCAGCAGTTCCGCGAGGACCTGTACTTTCGCATCGCGCAGGCTGTCGTCGAACTCCCTCCACTGCGCGAGCGCGGCGAAGACATCGAACTACTCGCGGCACAGTTCGTGGCCGAGCAATCGGGACTGGCGGGCGGTCGCCCGCTCGACCTGGCCGACGATGCCCGCGTGGCCCTGCGCGACTACCGATGGCCCGGCAACGTCCGCGAGCTTCGCAATGTGATCCAGCGGGCGGTCCACCTGGCGCGAGGCCCTCGCATTCACGCCTCAGACCTGGCCCTGCGAGATCACGGCGATCTAATGGGGCTCGAGGAGCTGCTGGCCCTGCCCTACCGCGAAGCCCACATGGCCCTCGATCGCTACTACTTGCGGCGCATCATGGCCGAGACCCGCGGCAACATCACCCGCGCGGCGCAACGGCTGGGGACCAGCCGCCGATCGCTGCGAGAGCGACTCAAGCGACTGGACCTGTACACGGTGGAGTGACGCGGCCACAGCTCGATCGCGCTCAGAACCGGACCCGCAGCGACAGGCCCGCCGAGGGTTGTCGAACGGTGGCCCACGGCGCCAGCTGGATCCGCGCCTGCTGGCGGGACCACTCGCGATAGTCGCGGTGGATCCGGATTCCGCGGGTGAGCAGGAAGCCACCCGCGACTCCCACCACCGCCGAGAACCCAAACGAGAGGCCGGCTGCGATGCTTCCCTGACGCCGAGGATTGAGGGCGCACTCCAGAGCATCCGAACGCCCACTCTCGCAGTCGTTCGCCAGGCGTCGCGAGGTCACCAGCTCCCAGATTCCACGACTCACCAGCAGCCCCGACGTGCCCAACACGATCGAGCCGAGGGTCAGCTCCAAGATCCCGCGACGGGCACCCGCCTCCGAGCGATCGACATCGGCCCTTCGCTCCTGACGGCGTTGCTTGCCGCGAACCTTGGTGGGTGCGATCTGGGTCGGCTTGGCAGGACGCTTGGCCTCGGCTGGCACCGCGGTCATCCCCAACGCGATCGCGATCCCGCCCACCATCGGCGCTCGCATGAAGCGTGATCCCACTACCCACAACCGTACCCCAGCCCCCGCCCTTCGCGGGTTCGACGCGAACCTCCACGGCTCAGCCACTGCACCCCGGAGATCCCACGGCCCGTGCAACTTCGGTCGCGTCGATTGCCATCGCGGCGGTGCTGAAACGCGTGACCCCACGAGCCTTTAGGGTGCGGCACCTGCGGAGTAGGATATTCAACCACCACGCTGGCGGCCGCAACACATGCAGCCACCCGCAGCAAAGTGCGACACTGGCGTCTCACGCCATTTGCTCGGGATGGCCTGCACTCGCGCTTTTCTCCTGCTCGCCAGCGTGGCACCCTCGTTGCAGACTACGGGTTCACGATGTTTACCGTTGGAGGACTACTTCTCGGCGCAGTGTTGTCAGCCCCCGGGGCTGCGAGCAGCGCTGCGCCCGTGGGTCCTCTGGCCGAGCCCTTCGACCCGGCCATTCCGCGGGTCGCAATCGCGCGAGCCGACACCGCGCTCGGGCTCCGCGATCCGTTCGGGCCCGACCCGGTCCCGCAAGCTGCCGTGCCTCTGGCCGCAGCCCAGCGTAGGGCGCTCACGCAGCGGGCCGACCTGCGCGACCCATTCGAGTCCGTCGCACGACGAGGCGCCGTCGCGCCTCATCCGGCTGCCACCGATGCCGGTCTTCGAAGCCCGTTTGCCGGGCGGCGGCCGTCGGTCGCCCGACCCGCGAACGCGGCCACCGCTGACCTGCGCGACCCCTTCGGTCGCTGAGCGCCCAGCGAATCCCCTACAGGGGTGACGGCTTGCCAAGCTCCGCAGGGGGGTTGGAAGCGATGGTGATTGCGGCAGTCGACCGTAGCCATTCGCAACGGTGCCGCAATTTGCAGCGCGCGAATGTGGAAAGCGCCGTGTGGTACCAGTGGACGATGACGCGGCCATGGCGAACGTCTTGGGGCCTGACGGCGATCCTCATGCTGGGCGCCGGGGCCTGCAAGAAGGACGAGACCCCCGCGGGTGACGCAGGGGTCACCGGAACCCCCACGGGCCGGACCTCGCGACCATCGGCTCGCCTCGAACCGGTGAAGCTGCGCGCGCTCGGCGAGCAGCCCGGCTACCTCGACGAGGGGGTCGCCTTTGCGGCCATGCGTGCAGGCGCGGCGCAGGAGTTTCTGCAGGGTCTTCCATTGCCCGGCGAGGTCACGCGCGACCTCGCCGAGGCGCGCCGCGAGCTCGGCTTCGATCTCCTCGCCGACGATGTGCTCGCACGGTTCGAGATCCCCAAGGATGCGATCGTCAGCATGACCCTGGGTCGACCGCTGGGCCTCGCCCGACTCGGCTCCATGCGCACCAAGGTTCGGGGCAACGACCGATTCCTGTCTGCCGTCGCCCGCACCCTCGAGAGCCAGGAAAAGCGTGCATTCGCGACCCCGCTCGTCGAGGCCCCTCCACCGAAGGAGCTGCCGGCCCGCAAGGTCGAGCGCATGCCCATCGCCGAAGAGCCGCCGCCACCGGTCGCGCCTCCCCCCGTGGGCGTCGTCGAGGTCGTTGAAGAGCCGGGTGGGGTTCCAGGTGGCGTGCCGGGTGGTGTTCCAGGTGGCGTGCCGGGCGGTGTCGTCGGCGGCGTCATCGGCGGGACCGCGTACGACCCCACGCCTCCACCGCTGAGCCCCTCCGAGCAGGCCGACGTGGATGCGTTGGTCGCCGACTTCAACGCAACGGGCATGCAGTTCCATTTCCACGTGCCCACCAAGGACCCAGGCTTGTTCTTGTCGGAGGTCCGCGCCCGCGCGCCCGCGCAGTCGCTCGCGCGCGGCGACCTCTACTGCCGTGGACAGGAGGTAGAGGCATGCCTCGCGGACGGCCGCGAGCTGTTGATCGTGCGCCGTGATGGTGACGCACTGGTCCTCGATCTCATCAGCTTCTTCGGCCACTACGGGGACAGCCCCGAGCTCCGACACCCGACCGTCGCCGAGGCACTGGCCGCGCCCAAGGCCGAGCTCTCACAGCTCGAGCAGATGGCCGGCGACGCCAGCATCTACTTCCACGCCGAGGCCATGGTGCAGCTGTTGGAGCTGGAGCGCACCTCGGCGGGAATCCGACGGCTGGGCTGGGGCTCCGACTCCAGCGAGCACCGAGCGCGCATCGACAAACGCCTCGAAGAGGCCAAGGCAATGCGACGGTTGCTCGATGGCCCGAGACTCTTCGAGGGTCTCCTCGCCAACGCCCACCACCAGCGAGACCGCAGCCAGCTGCAGGTGACCTGGCCGCTCCGCGAAGGGCAACGGCAGCTCGCCGAGAGCGCGCTGGCTCCTCCACCCCTGCGGGTCCCCGTCCCCACGATTGCCGCGCTGTGCGACCAGTCGCTGGCCTGCGCACGCACCCGCGGCATGCCCTCGCCCGAGACACTGGGCACCAAGCTCGCGCTGGGAATCTATGGCAACGCCGACATCCTGAACGACACGATCAACGACGCCGATGAGCCGGGGCTCTTCCTGGTGTTCATCTCCATGTGGCCCAATGCGCTGGGTACCCTCGCGTGGCAGCTGCCGCTGTCCGAGTCACGAGGGGCCGAGGCCGCCCTGGTCCGCAGCGCACTCGAGGCATTGGGACGTGTTCAGGGCACGGGTCTGAGCATCCGGCGCCTCGATGTGGGGCGCCGCAGTGTGCAGGCGGAGTACTCGGCCTATGCCCGGGTGCCGGCCAGCGACCTCACCCTGGTGAGCACCGGGCTCGCCCTCGCCGAGCAGCGCATGACCAGCACCACCATCGAGGGTGTCGAGGGCGAGATCAAGATGCTGCCCTTCCCCGAAGACGAGGTGCCCGCAGTCCTGATGACCCGCGAAGACCCGGACAAGGTCGACGGCGAGGACGGCAAACCACGAGCGCACGGCTGGCTGACCGTCGTCGACGCCAAAGCACGCTTGGGCTGGTTGCTCGGACTGAGCACCGACGAGGGCACCACGCCGTACGCCTACGGTGAGATCCCGGACTTGTGGCGCTTCGTCGCCTCGGTGCCCGAGGCCGTGGACGAGCTGGGATTCGCCCGTACTTGGGCCAGTGGTCGCCACTTCAAGGCGTCGTTCGACCTCGACGAGGGCCAGCCCCATGTCTGGATGGAGATCGCCGTGGCCTCGGAATCGAGCGCCGAAAAGTAGCCCAGAACAACGTTCTGGGTCGATATTCTGCCGAGGCTGCGATTTTGTATGGAATCGTAGTCGTACGGAATACATCGGGCGATCGTCTCGTCCAACGGGTCTGGAGCGCGGGTTGGGGAATCCCTCGCTCCCCTGGCCATGCCACGTCCGCCTGCGCTGACCCGGTCCACCGCGGTGACCGAGGATGGAGTCCGTTCCGCTGGGGGTGCGGCGACGACGTTGCAGCCCACGTGGGTAGAGGACGCTCCCGCGTGCGAGCGGACGTTGGCCAGGGGCACCCGCGTGGGCCGCTACTCGGTGGTGCGGTGGGTCGGGGCCGGAGCGATGGGCGAGGTCTATGCCGCCGAAGATCCCGAGCTGAGCCGACCGGTCGCGCTCAAGTTGATGCGATATCGGGTGCGCCAGCGAAAGCCGGACTGGGTCGGTCGCGCTCGGCTGCGCCGCGAGGCGCAGGCCCTGGCCCGGCTGTCACACCCCAACGTAGTGCCCGTCTACGACGTCGGTGTCTTCGACGATCGGTGCTTCGTGGCGATGGAGCTGGTCCACGGTCAGACGCTGCGCCGCTGGGCACGAGCTCGGCCCCGCACGTGGCGTGAAGTCGTACGGGTGATGATCGACGCGGGCCGAGGTCTGGCCGCCGCGCACCTGGCCGGCATGGTGCATCGTGACTTCAAGCCCGACAACGTCCTCATCGACGACGAAGACCGCGTTCGCGTGATGGACTTCGGGCTCGCGCGCGGTACCGACGATGACGACGACGACGATCCCTGCTCGTTGTCCCTCGCCGATGGTCTCGTCACCACCCTCACCAAGACCGGTGCGGTGATGGGGACGCCGGGGTACATGTCACCCGAGCAGCACGCCGGCCATCGCGTGGATGCCCGCGGCGATCAGTACTCGTTCTGCGTTGCACTGTTCGAGCTGCTGTACGGCTTCCGCCCCTTCGCCGGCCCCACCGTCGGCGACCTCGCTCGCCAAAAATGGGTGGGCCACGTCCGTCGCATGGGCAGCGGAGGCACGTCCAACACCGAGCGCGACGTGCCTCGGTGGCTGCGCAAGATCGTCGCACGCGGTCTGGCCCCGCACCCCGAGGAGCGGTGGTCGTCGATGTCCGCGCTGCTGGGCGCCCTGCGCCGCGGCACACGGCCATCGCGTTATCTGTCGTGGCTGGCCGCGAGTGGGATCGGCATGGCGGTGGCCGGGCTCTCGGCGGCCTTCGCCAGCCCCTCCTCTCCCTGCGACGGCGGCACACAGCGGGTTGCCGAGGTCTGGGACCAGCAACGCAAGCACGAGCTCCGAGACGCGTTCGACAGCACGGGTCGACGCTACGCAGCAGACACCTACTCGGCCGTGGAGCGCTGGGTCGACGACTACGCCGATGCGTGGGAGGGCCTGCACGCCAACACCTGTCACTCCGCATACGAGCGCCACGAGCTGACCGCCCGCGAGCACGACCGCCGCATGGCGTGCCTCGATCGTGGCCTCCAGCGACTCGATGCCCTGATCGACGTGCTCACCGTCGGCGATGCCACCGTGCTCGATCGCTCCGTCTCGGCCGCGGCCGCCCTCGGACACCCCTCGGAGTGTCGGACGCAGCGCCTGGGTGTTCCCCCGCCGCGTGACCCCGCGATTGCGGCCCAACACCACGCGGTGCGGGCACAGCTGGCCCGGGCCGAAGCCCACGACCAAGCCGGAGACTACGAGCGCGGCCTCCGGGTGGCGACGGTCGGCCTCAACGATGCCCTCGCGACGAACGATCCCTTGCTCGAGGCGGAGGCCCGCCTGCGTCGCGGGCACCTGCTCCAGCGGGTGCGCAACCTGACCGAGGCGGAGCGCGAGCTGAGCCAGGCGGTGTGGCTGGCCGAGGGGCAAGGCGACGATCGTGTTGCAGCCGAGGCTGCGACGCATCTGGTGTGGCTGGTGGGGGACCTGCTCGACCGCACCCAAGATGGGCTGGCCTGGGCTCGCCATGCCCGCTCGTTGCTCGCCCGCACGGGCAACGAGCCCATCCCTCGGGCGCAGCTCCTGGAGGCCGAGGCCAACGTTTTGGTCGAGGACGCCGAGCACGACGAGGCGTTGTCCAAGCTCGAGCGGGCGATCGCGCTGCGCGAGGCTCACCAGGGCGCGCGGCATCCCGGGCTCGCCATGGCCTACAACAATTTCGGCAGCGCGTTGACGTCGGCCGGCCGCCCCGAGGAAGCCCTCGCCCAGCAGCGGCGCGCCCTGTCCATTCAACGCGTCGCGCTCGGCCCCGACCATCCGCACGTGGGGA
>JAHZJA010001408.1 GCA_022601155.1 Deltaproteobacteria bacterium
AGACGTTGTTGCGCAGACTCGACGCGATCGACGAAGCTGGAGAGCTCACCGCCACGGGGACCCAGATGCTGCGCTACCCCACGCACCCCCGGCTGGCGCGACTGCTGGTGGAGGCGGTCCGGCGTGGCGTGGGGCGACTGGGAGCCGGGGCCGCGGCCTTGCTCAGCGAGCGCCCCTTGCGACGGCACGACCCCCGCGGACACGGGCCCCACCTCGACGCGGCGGCCGCCGATGTGCTGGCCGAGCTCGAGCTGATGGACACGGCGAAGGCCGACCCAGGGCAGGCGCGACGATATGGAGTCGACCGCGGCGCACTGCGACAGGTCGAGCGAGTACGCCGACAGCTCAGCGATCGGGTCGGACGCGGCCGGGTCTCGAGCAGCACTCCCGAGGATGATCTGTGCATCAGTGTGTTGACGGGCTTCCCCGATCGTGTGGCGCGTGTCGAGACGCGCGCGGGCCAGCCCGATCGCCTCGTGATGGCCGCGGGTGGCGACACAGAGCTGTCACCCGCATCGGCGGTCCACGGGGCACAGCTGGTGGTCGCAGTGGCCGCCCAGCAACGCCACGACCCCGGCCGTCGTGCGCCACGGACGATCGTCCGCAGCGCGGTCGCCATCGAACCGGAGTGGCTGCTCGAGCTGTCGGGGGACGCCTTGGTCGACGACGTCGTCGCGCGCTTCGATCCCAAGGCCGAGCGCGTCGAGGCGAGCGCCGTGACCCGCTACGACGGACTGGTGATCGACTCCAGTCCGCTCCAGACCGTGCCCCCGCAGGCGACGGCATTGCTCCGGGAAGCCGCGCTGGCGCGAGGGGTTCGGGCATTCGTCTCCGACCCGGATGCCCTCGATGGTTGGCTCGCACGGCTGGCGTTCGTCGCCGAGCACTCTCATGCTGTAGCACCCACCGAAGATGAGGCACAGCGGGCGCTCGCGCAGATGTGCGAGGGTCGCCGCAGCTTTGCGCAGCTGCGCAAGGCCGACGTACTCGCCCACCTTCGAAACTCGTTGGCGCCCGAGCATCGCGCTGCACTGTCACGGCTGGCGCCCGACCGGGTCAAGCTCCCAGGCGGGCGAGCGCTGACGGTCCACTACGAACACGATCGTCCACCGTGGGTCGAGTCGCGACTCCAGGACTTCTTCGGTTCGGCGCGCGGCCCCGCCGTTGCCGACGACCGGGTGCCGCTGGTCCTCCACCTTCTAGCTCCCAACCGACGCGCCGTGCAGGTGACGACGGACCTCGCCGGGTTTTGGGCCCGCCACTATCCGGACCTTCGCCGGGCGTTGATGCGGCGCTATCCCAAGCACGCATGGCCGGAGGATCCCACCACAGCGGCACCGCCGTCTCCCAGCGGCCGCCGACGTCGGCGCTAGGGTGTTGTCCCCCACCGCGTGATCGCGGCATCGGGACGCCGTTGCTGGCAGGACCCGAGCGCCAATGGGACATCGGGCCTGTCTTTGGCCCCCGAGTGCGGCCGGGGCCGAGTCATGAGCCGGCCACGACACGCGCACGGCCTCGTTGGCGGCACGGACCGGCTTTTTCCGGCCCTGCGCGCAAAAAATGGCGCCGAGCTTAAACCGCGTGGGCCTGCCCGGAACGACGGAGCTGGAAGACGTCCCCGAACATGTCTGTGCTCCCAAGCCTCACCACGGTCCTGGTCATCCAGATGGCCGCTGCGCCCCCCCCTCCGCCTCCTCCACCGCCGCCTCCCCCTTCTGGTGAGGCCAACGCGGTGGAGCCCGCTCCCGCGGATCCGTCAGCGGCGTCGGTCACCGCCCCCGCCACCGACGTCTTGCATCCCGATCTCGCTGCCGCGGCCGTCCAACCCCAGTGGCAGTTCGAGGGGGGTGGATCGGCACCGCCCTCGGGTGCGTACGACGACACCGAAGACAAGAAGATCCGCCGCGCCGCCGTCGGCACGATCGTCGGCGGGTCGATCGGCATCGTCGGCCTCGCCACGATGGCCGGTAGTGGAGTCGCCTACGGCGTAGGCAGCCGCAAGACGCTCGACGACATCGAAGACGACACGGGCAACTTGCCTCCGGCCAACCGCGAGCGCCAGCGGGTCATCAACACCGCCTAGTCGGCCCTGTTCCTGGGGTACGCCGGGCTGGGCCTGTTCGCGACCGGCTCGATCGTCGCGGTGGTGAGCCGGCTTCGGCTCAGACGCCTTCGCAAGCACAAGCGCGACAACGTCGCCTTCGGCGTCATGCCGGGGCGCAACACGGTCTCGGCCGCAGTCACGGTGAGGTTTTGATGCGACGTCTGACGATCATCATCGCGGTCCTCGGACTCGGGTGGGCCTGCGACCTGGAAGAAGAACTCGCGGAAGAGCTGTGCCTGGAAGACCAAGACTGTTGGCATTCTCAGGACTGCGTTCGAACATCCGAGGAGAAGAACGCCGACCTCCCAGGCCTGTGCCTGCCCAAGGGCGACGGATGCCTGGTCGGAGAGCAGCTGGGCTGCGCCTGCGATGATCACAGCTGCACAGTGCTGAGCCCCCGAAGCTCGGTCTACCCCGAGCTCGAGTGCAGCCCCGACACGTTGACGTGCGCGCTCGCCAGCGACTTCGAGGAACAGACGGAGGGATAGATGAACCGGACAGCGAACTTTGCGATGGTGGGCCTGCTGGCCCTCGGTACTTCGGCGTGCGGCTTCCTATCGAAGATGATGGGGACGGTGGGTGCGGGTGATGGTGCGGCATTCGTCGTCAACATGGCCAAGTACCAGGTCGAGTCGGTCGAGATGTCGTTCGACGGGGCATCCACCCTGTCGTGCCCAGGCCAGACCCGGTCGTTCAAGGTGCTCGCCAATGGCCACAAGCTCAAGGACCCGGGGACTCCGCTGACCCTCGAGACACGGGCGGAGTCCGCCTCGGTCGAGGACAGCCGCGGCAAGATGGACCTGGTCGAGTTCGCGATGGGAGCCCGCGGCGGAACGGTCAGCCAGGGCTCGTTTACCGCCGATGCAGACCCGTTTGCCGCGCTGATGGGCTACGACGTCCAGGCCATCTACCGCCGCGACGACTCGAAGCAAGCCGAGGTCCACTTCGATCCGGAGTACTCGTGCATCCAGTGGGTGGGCGAGTCGGGGCCCCACGGTGATGGCGGCGTCGGTGGCTACGATGGCGAGGACGGGGGTGGTGCAGGAGGGGCTGGCGGCCCCGGAGGCCCGGGAGGCCCCGGCCCCGTGTTGACCGCCTACGCCAGCATCGTGCAGACGCCCACCTACGACCGTGTGGGGGTCATCCGGGTGACGGGGGCCGATGAGCACCTGACGTTGTTCGATCTCGAGACGGGGATCACGGTGTCCGCCGCAGGTGGAGACGGTGGCCCCGGCGGCGACGGAGGCTACGGCGGAGCCGGGGCCGACCCCGAAGGCGCGGGCGGCCCCGGAGGGCCGGGAGGCGAGGGCGGCAACGGGGGCCCCGGCGGCGAGGTGCTCCTCATCGTCGACGACCGCTACCCCGAGCTGAACCGGTTGGTGCGGATCGATGTCGCGGGAGGCCAGCCCGGATCCGGCGGATATGGAGGCACGGGCGGTGACGGCGGTGCCCCGGCCGACGTCTGCGACGACTGCGATCCCCACGACCCCGGCCCGGCGGGCCCCGACGGACCCGAGGGAAGGGCGGGAGCACAGGCCGGAGCCCCTGGCCGCAGCGACCAGCAGATTGCCGACGTCACGGCAATGTTCGCCAGCCTCCCCGCGGGCGTCCGGCTGCGCGACGACCCCCACCCGATCGTGGAGACGCCAGCGAAGCGATCCAAAAGGTCGAAGTCGAAGTCGAGGAAGAAGAAGAGGCGTCGTCGACGGTAGACGCAGGTCCCACCTCGGATCCTATCGTCGCGATTTCGGCACGCCCCGGGCAGCCCTCCACCGGGGCGGAGCTGCATGCCATACTCCGCCGCGTGGGCGATGTGACACTGGACGACAACCGCCGCGTGACGGCATCCAACGTGCGCGTGCTGACCGATCAGGGCCCGACGTACGTCATCGAGTTCGACCTCGAGTGGCGGGAGGCCTTCCGCAAGGGCGAGCACTGGAACGCAACGTGGGTGTTCCTGAAGATCAACCCGGCCAAGGTCGAGCAGACCCACTCGCAGCAGGACGTCTTGGAGCGACTGGTCGAGCACAGTCACCCCGATCCGTCGACGGTGGCCGATGTGCGGGCCCGGGCTCGCGCGGAGATCGAGCGGGTGGTCAAGCGACCAGGGTTCGCGATGCCCGAGCGACCCGCTCCGATCGCGGCCGCTGTCGCCACCGTCGAACGGCTCGAGACCAAGCTGGAGCAAGAGGCCGCCGAGATCGGACAGAGCTTCGAGGCGGGTCTGGCCCGCTTCGAGGCCAACCTCGAAGACGGCCATGAGGTACTCGGCACCACCTCGGAGGCCAGCGCGGCGATGGCTGCCGCAGCCGCCCGCGCGGCAGTGTTCGGCGATCGCGAGGATTCTCGCCCGCATGCCGCCGCTGCCCCGCTGGCCGCGGCCAGGCGCACCGCGCTTCGTCTGCAGCGCCACGCCGTCACCCAGGGCAATCACGAGGTCGAGAAGGAGACGGAGTTCGCGTTCTTGAGCCAGTCCTCCAACCACTCCCACACGCTGACCACGTTCACCCAGTGGGAGCACCTGCCAGTGGCGGCCGACGGCCACCAGCTCGACAGCCACGTGGTCGCCGTGCCTACCGAAGACGGAATGGGCGTGTTCATCCACCCGGCGGCCGACGGGCGCGGCCCGCTGTCACTGCACAAGGTCCGCCTGTGCACCGACTACGTGCAAGACGGCAAGCCCATCAAGGTCTGGGTGGGGGTGGTGGAGATGGTCCACATTCCCGCGGGTGATTTCCACGTCGGAGACCCCAAGGGCGCCGATGGCCCCAACTCGTGCTTTTTCAGCCCGGACGCACAGGGCGACGACAAGAGCTTCGTCATCCACAGCGAGGCCGAGCTGTCGGTGGGCCACGGGCCCGGCCAGCTATGCTGGGACAACCACGGGCAGATGGGGCCTCCCGCCGATATTCCCGCTGCATTCCCCAAGGGGCACCAAGCCTATTACGTGATGAAGCACCAGGTGACCCAGGGCGAGTACGCCGACTTCATCAACCATCTACGGGGCAACAAGATCACGATCCGCTTCCCCTACGGCGGCCAGGGTGACTACCGCTACACCGTGTTCAAGACGGAGAATTCCGGGCGCGCTTGCACCCGGCCTGAGCGCGCCTGCAACTGGATGTCGTGGACCGACGCGATCGCCTACGCCTGGTGGGCAGGTCTTCGGCCGATGACCGAGCTCGAGTACGAAAAGGCCTGTCGTGGCCCTCTGCAGCCGGTCGCTGGCGAGTACGCGTGGGGCAGCACCACCCTGTTGGAGTCGCTGGTGATCCTCGGCGATGAGAACTTCCGCCCCGTGGTGCAGGGCAACGCCCACATCAACAACACCCTGCAGTCGTTCCGTGGCGGCGACGGAGGCATGGGGCCAGTCCCCGATGATGCCTTTCGGGCTTCGGCCTGGCGCGGCTCGGCCGAGGCCATGCACGTTCCGTTCACGACCAACGAGACCTTCACGGAGCGGGAGGAGTGCGGCAGCTCGTACTATGAGGTCATGGCCCTGACCGGGAACCTGTGGGAGTACGTGGTCAGTGTGGGCACCGCGGAGGGGCGCCGGTTCATCGGTGAGCACGGCAACGGCCGTCTCAACAACGAAGCTCTGCCCGACAGCGAGAACCTCAGCTGGCCCGGAGCCGACAACCGCGGCATCGGCTTCCGAGGAGGCTCCTGGTACACCCCCGCCGACACCGGAAGGGTGGCCGACCGTCGCTCCGCTTCGGGGCTGACCGGCTTCACCTATCGCAGCCACGACACCGGCATGCGCTGCGCTCGTACGGCACCCAGCAAGACGTGATCGGCCAGGCTCGTCCATGACCGCCGATTTGCTCAACATCTTCGAGTACGAGCAACGCGCTCGAGACACGCTGGCCGCCCCGGCCTTCGACTACTACGCCAGCGGGGCCCACGACGGGCTGGCGCTGCGGGACAACCGGGCGGCCTACGATCGACTGCGACTGGCGTACCGCGTGCTGGTGGATGTGTCGAAGCGCTCGGCGGCCACCACCGTGCTCGGCACGCCGGTCTCGATGCCCGTGGTCATCTCGCCCACCGCGTTCCACGGCATGGCCCACGCCGACGCCGAGCTGGCCACCGCCCGTGCCGCCAGCGATGCGGGGACGATCATGATCCTCAGCTCGCTGTCCAACACGGCGGTCGAGGACGTCGTGGCCGCAGCGGCGGGCCCGGTGTGGTTTCAGCTGTACGTCTATCGCGATCGCGAGGCGACCGCGGGACTGGTGCGCCGGGTCGAGGCGGCCGGCTGCGAAGCGATCGTGCTCACCGTCGACGCGCCGCGGCTGGGTCGCCGCGAGGCCGATGTGCGCAACCGCTTCCACCTTCCCGAGGGCTTGTCGGTGCGCAACATGCTGCCCGATGGGTATGGCGACGTCTCGCAGCAAGCGGCGGAGTCGGGGCTCGCCGCCTACTTCGAGAGCCTCATCGATCCGTCGCTGTCGTGGTCCGACATCGCGTGGCTGCAGTCACTCACGACGCTTCCCCTGATCATCAAGGGCATCGTGCGGGCCGACGACGCGAGACAGGCCGTGGATGCCGGCGTCGCGGGGATCGTGGTCTCCAACCACGGCGGTCGTCAGCTCGACACCTCGATCGCCACCATCGATGCGTTGCCGGCCGTCGCCGACGCGGTGCAGGGGCGCCTGGAGATCCTGCTCGACGGCGGGGTCCGCCGGGGCACCGACGTCCTCAAGGCCGTCGCGTTGGGCGCTCAGGCGGTCGGTGTGGGCCGCCCGATCTTGTGGGGCTTGGCCGCGGACGGCCAGGCCGGCGTGGCGCGAGTGCTGTCGATCTTGCGAGAGGAACTCGACCTGGCCATGGCGCTGGCCGGTGCCCCCGCGATCGACGCAATTTCTGCCGACCTGATCGCTAAAGTGCCGTAGATGGCCGGAACGAGGGGTTTGGGCGCCTGGCTCAATCTGTATCGCCAGCAACTTAGACACTCGACTAAAATGACACCATGGTCGGTTCGAGTCGGGGTCCCGAGGCGGTTCGAGCGGCGCTCATCGAGGCCGCCACCGATCTGTTCGCCCGCGATGGTGATGCCTCGGTGCGGGCAGTCGCAGCCCGAGCCGGAGTCAATCACGGACTGGTCCACCACTACTTTGGCGGCAAGCCGGGGTTGCGCACAGCCGTCATCGACAAGCTCGCCACCAGCCTGCGTCACAGCCTGGACGTCCCCGACAGCAGCAGCCCCACCGTCGTCAGTCGGGCCGCGTTGCGGGTGACCGAGCAAGACCCGCGGCTTATCAAGATCCTCGCGCGCGCACTTCTGGACGGGGCCGTACCGGAACAGCTGCAGACCACGTTTCCGGTCGTGCAGCGGCTGCTCGAGACCCCGAGCGATGCCGATGCCGCCGAGCGCAGGGCGGTGATCGCCGAGGGTCTCGCCATGGTCTTGGGTACCGTCGTCTTCGGCGCCTGGATTCGCGCCGCCCTGGGCATCAGTGAGCGAGAGCTCGACACGATTCGAACGCAGGTCATCGACCGCGGCCTGGCCCGGGTGGAGGGGCGCGCATGAACTACAAGCTGGTCGTCGGTCTCATCTTCCTGGGCTTTGCCGTGTTGGAGCTACGCGCGGATCGGCTGCTCCACCGCGCTGCGACACGCACCAAGGACATCATCATCGAGCTGGGATCGGGCCTCGGCCTTCCGATCGCGGTGGTGCCTGCCGTGATCGCAGGCTCCGGGGTGCTCACCGAAGCGCTCGCCCCCGACAGCGCAGGGGCCCTGGCCCACTGGCCCACGTGGCTGATGTTCGCCACGTTGCTGGTGATCGACGACCTGGGCCAGTACCTGTGGCATCGGCTGACCCATGCGGTGCCATCGCTGTTCGAGCTGCACCGCGCCCACCACTCCGCGACGTATATGTCGGTGCGGATCGTCTACCGCAACAACATCTTGTACTACGCGATGATGCCCAACCTGTGGGCCTCGGGGGTGCTGTTGTACCTGGGCTTCGATGACGTCTACTACGTCTACTTCATCGCCAAGATGGCGGTGATCATCGGGGCGCACTCGAGCGTCGCGTGGGACGAGCCGCTGCTGAAGATTCGCTGGCTGCGACCGGTGATGTGGCTGGTGGTGCGCACGATCTCCACCCCCAGCACGCACGCCGCTCACCACGGCAAGCACGCCACCGACGGTGTCACGCACTACAAGGGCAATTACGGCAACTTCTTGTTCCTGTGGGATGTGCTGCTGGGCACGGCCAAGATCAGCGAGCGGCGGCCGGCTCACTTCGGTCTCGAGAACATCGACGACGCTTCATGGCAGCAGGAGCTGCTTTGGCCCTGGCTCCGGGCACGGCCGCGGTTGAGCGCCAAGTGGCCCTGGCGACGATGAGCACCGCGCGCGGTGCAAGGATCGCGACCGCCCCCTTGAACAACGGCCGGAGGATGGCGTCCAATCGAGGCATGCGCGAAGTGTTCATGGGCCTGACGTTGCTCGTGGCCTGTAGTCCGCCACTCGCGCCCACGCCAGCGTCACCCCCGACCGACGCCAGCCAACCGGTGGCCGTGGAGCCCCCGAGTCCGCGGACGCACCGCGACGGCGACCAGGCCGGGCCCGGTCCGCGCGCGTATCGGCGAGCGCGAGACCCCCAGGGTGGCTATGTCGATGACGCTCAGCCCCGGCCTCACCAAGATCATCCCCGCGGTCCCCTGCAGATGGAGCGCGAGCCCGACCCTCCGCACGCGGTGGGGCCGCCTCCCGTCGACCCCACCCCACCCAAGGTCGAGTGCAAGCGTCGCGCGTTCGAGGTGGAGCGCTGTATCACGGGAGGCATGCCGCGGCAGGGCCCTCATGGCTTGGAGGCCCGGCGAAGCTGCGCAACGCGATGCGAGAGCAAGCCTCCCACCAGCGGGCCATC
>JAHZJA010001409.1 GCA_022601155.1 Deltaproteobacteria bacterium
CCGGCATGGTCCTGTTCTCCGACAGCGCCACCCGCATGTTTGGTGACCCGAACGCCGTGGAGCTGTGCCCCGAGCAGCTCAGCCCTCAGACCGAGATCTCAGGCGCCATTCGCGCTTGCCGTATCGCGGACGGCGGGGTCCTGCACTTCGCGGGCTGGCCATCGGCCGGCGAAGACGCGCCACTGACGCGGTTGCGCGTGCGCAGCCTCGCCCTCGTCCCCGGCGCCGCGCAGAGTCGTGCGGCGGGGCCCTGCGAGCGCGCCGCCGACCGCCGCGAGGCTCTCAACCTCCAGTGCGACCGCTACCAAGACATCGCGGCCATCACGGGCGACATCCGCGATGCGGCGCCCCCCTACTCCGCCAAGGACGACCAAGCCGACGGCAAAGGCCACGCGGGTGACCCCAGCAACCGGTCCCTGGCCGTGCTGGGAGAAGCCGCGTTCGCGTCCGGCGCCAACGGTCCTCGCCCTGCGCGCTGGATTCCCACCACCATCGTGCCCGCGGATCACCCGTTGGCGCTCGCGGTGCGGCGAGATGTGGCCCCAGACGCCCTCGAGCCCGATGGACTGCTCGGAACCGTCCTGCTCGACGACACCGAGGCCGTCCTGGACTACACCGACATCAACCCCTCGGTGCGGGTCACCTGCCTCGAGCCCCACGAGGGCCGCTGTCAGGCCCTGCCCAATTGCGTCGAGGATCGCACCGCCGCCTGCTGCCACGGGTTGCCCCGGACCATGCTGGACGAGATCATCCGCACCTTGGCCGACGACACGTGCTGTGGGGCCCTATCCGGGCCCGATCTCGTCGAACTCCAACAGGCGGGGCACTGCCGTGAGGTATTGCCGCCATGATCGCCGCGTCCTGCGGCTAACGATCCGCGTCGTCACCCCGTTGTCTCTGCACAGCCCGTTTCCGACCGCGCCAAAGGCCCACTCATGGATCTGACCAGCATCGTCGACACCGCCCTGTTGGCCGCCGAGCCCGACTTCGGCTCTGGAGGTGCCGCCGCCTACGCCTCCGCGTTCTTCTACGGCGTGCTGGTGGACTTCACCCCCTGCGTGTTCCCGCTCATCCCCATCACCGTCGCGGTGTTCGGAGCCAAGGGCGTGTCCAAGCCGCGGGCGCTGTTCCTCGCCACCGCCTACGTGCTGGGCATGGCCACGCTGTACACGACGCTGGGCATCGTCGTCGCGCTCACGGGCAATGCGTTCGGGGCCTGGTTGGCCAACCCGTGGGTGGTCATCCCCATCGCGGGGCTGCTGGTGGCACTGGCCGCGAGCATGTTCGGCGCGTTCGACCTCCAGCTCCCGGTCAGCCTGCAAAACCGCCTCAACACGGTGGGTGGCGCAGGACCACTGGGTGCATTCCTCATGGGCCTGGTCTCCGGCTTCATCTCGGCGCCGTGTACCGGTCCGGTCTTGTTGTCGTTGCTGGCCATCATCGCCAAGGCATCGGCGGCCGGAACCGGCGGCGTCGTCTATGGCGGGTCGCTGCTGTTCACCTACGCCTTGGGCATGGGCACGCTGTTCTTCGCCGTCGCCCTGGGTGCGAGCCTGTTCCGGCCCGGCCCGTGGATGGAGTACATCAAGAGCTTCTTCGGCGTGATGCTGATCGTGATGGCGCTGTACTTCCTGCGCCCGCTGTCATTCCAGCTGGAGACCTTCATCCTCGATCCCGGCTGGGGATTTTGGGCAGCCGTCACCGCCGTGCTGGTCGGTGTGGGGCTGGGTGCCATTCACCTTTCGTTCCATGGGCCACGGGGCGAACGCTTCCGCAAGGGCATCGCGGTAGCCCTGACCGTGTTCGGCACGCTGGTGGCCGTCAACAACCTCATGTACGCGCCCTCGAGCTGGGTGCGCGTCACCACGCTCGACGAGTTCGAGGCCGAGATCGCCAAGGCCGAGGAGGCGGGTAAGCCCGTCGCCATCGACTTTGCCGCCTCGTGGTGTGTCCCCTGCAAGGAGATGGAGCTGGCCACCTTCCACGATGAGAAGGTCGAGCCGTTGCTCACCACCCGCTTCTATCTCATCAAGGTCGACGTCTCCGACGGCACCGACGAGCAGTCGCTGATGCAGAACGCGTTCGGCAGCGCCACGTTGCCCAGCGTGCTCATCTACGGCAAGGACATCACGCTGTCTCAGCACCTGGCCGGGATGCGCGAAGGCTCGCCCATGCCGCCCGCACCGGTGCACTTCAAGACCTTCGTCAACGCCGACGAGTTCTTGGCGAAGATCCAGACCGTCCAGTAGCGCGCCGCCGCCTACTGGGCTTCGGGCGGCACCACGTCTACGTGCAACAAAGTCCAGGTGTTGTAGCCGTGGTTGTGCAGGTGCAGGCCGATGGGCGTGCCCGCGGGGATGTCCACGTCGATCGCGATCGCATCGTCGAACGGCGTGGCATCGACCACTCCGGGTGACGCGGGGATGACGATGAACTTCTGCCACAGGACACTGGAGCCCAGGGTGATGGCCCAGTGGGCCTGGCCCGGCTCGATCGACGCCAGCGTCTCGTGGAACGCCGAGACCTCGATCATGTCCCCCGCGCGGATGTCCGCGAGTGTGGGCTGCTGCCGCGACAGGTAGTTGCACGCGCCCGTGTCGATCTCCAGGCCCAAGCCCTCGACGTAGGCCCCGGTGACGCCGCAGTCGACGTCGACGGGTCGGTGCTCGGCCAACGGGTCGTCGTCGGCTTCCACGATGGTCCACATCGTGTGATCGACCAAAGTCGCGGCCGTGCGTGGCGGCAGGGCGGCCGTCTCGTCCGCCGCGGTCTCGTCCGTGCCGACCCCCGAGCTATCGGTGCCACCGGTCGACGCCGACGAGGGACTGCCGTCGGCACCCGGGCACCCCAACAGCGTCACCACGGCGCCCACGACGATGCCCCGCCGGATCAGAGCAGCTTCTCCAGTCGGGCGCGGTCGAAGCCCACGATGAGCTTGCCGCCGACGTCGATCACCGGGACGCTGCCCATGCGCACGCCCTGCGCCTGCGACTTGGCCTTGAGCTCCCCCGCGGCTTGGCGGTCCTTCTCGATGTCCTTGGCGATGTAGTCGACGCCCTTGCGCTCGAGATACGACTCGACCTTCTTGCACACCCCGCACCAGGCCGTCTTGTAGACGATCACGCCATCGCCCGCGGCGAACTGCTGCGGTGCTTCCAGGTCGCCCGGCAGCGCCGCCTTGCTGCTGCGGCCCTTGCCCAGCGCCTCCTCCTCGAAGTCGTCGCGCGCGACCGTCCGCAGGTCGTAGCCGCCACCCTCGCGGGGGGTGTTGAGGTCGGTCACCCAGACCATCCCCGCCGGGGCCGCCTGCCCTCCGAGCAGCTTGACCCTGACCAGGACCTTGGCCTCGGCCGGGACTTCATCGACCTTCGACGTGTCGGCGAAGACCCCTCGCTCGCCCGCGAACGTCAGGATCGCGTCGGCAGCGCTGGGGTCGTAGATCGCGGTCGCCGCAGCCGGATCGACGGTTCCGGGCTCTGCACTGCGCGCGGGGGGAGCCGGAGGACCGGGGTCCTCGCATGCACCCAATACCGTCACGACGGCCAGGCAAACGATGGACATGCGCACGGGGCTGGGCATGACGGCCGGAGTATACGGCGGGGGTGCGGTCGAGACGAGCCGGACGAAGTCGGGCGTCGATGCGGTATACCCCGCCTCGTCGAAGGTCCCGGAGGTCATCACGCCATGTCCAACACCGCCCGCCGGCTTCACCGCCACCATGCGCGTCGGTCGCCTTCGTTCCGCGCCGCGCTGGCTCCCCCGCTGACGGCCATGCCCCTCCGTAGTCCCCCACGCTGCCCCGTGGCCCCCCGCTGACATGGCGCGCCTGTCCTCCACCCCCCGGGCGAGCGACCGCCCCGTGTTCGCGCTGCTGCGTGCGATGGCGGTGCTCGTGGGGATCGGGTTCATTCTGATCGCGCTGTCGTACTCCGGCTACCTCAGCTACACCGAGCTCGAGCCGCCCGAGGTGGAGGTCACCGCCCACGACTTCGTGGTCGAGCCCACCGGGCGACGGCTCCGCTACGGGCGCTCGTGGCTCGACCGCGACGGGCAGCTGTGGCGCCTTCACCTCGAAGGCGCTCCCACCGAGCTGGGCGACGCCCGCGGACGGCTCACCGAGCGCCTGTTCCACCAGCTCGACGAGCGGGTGCGCGACCTGGTCGAGCGCCGCTACGGCGCATGGCTCGAGCAATGGACCGCTGCCATGGTCCTGCGCTGGGACTACCGTGGCGCCGACCGCTTCCTCGATCCCGAGCATCGCGACGAGCTGGCCGCCATGGCGCTGGCGCTGCCCCAGCCCGAGGACGACCGCCTCGACAGCTACCACCGCCTGTTCCTGTATCAGTGCGTGTACGGGCTGGGGAAACGGCTCGACGATGTGCTGTTGGAGGGCACGATGTTCGCGGCTGCCCCCAAGCGCACCTCCTCGGGCGAGCCGGGCAACCTCATCGTCGGGCGCACGCTCAGCTTCGACCTGGGTCGCGATTTCGAGGCCGACCGCATCGTCACCTTCTACCGCCCCGATGGTCGCTATCCGTTCGCGTCGATCGGCTGGCCCGGGATGATGGGGGTGGTCACCGGGATCAACGCGCGGGGCATCTTCGTCGCCCTCAACCCGGCGCGCACCAATGACCCCCCCGAGGAAGGGGCACCGCTGCCGCTGGTGCTGCGCACGGTCCTCGAGCAGGCCGACACGCTGGAGCACGCGGTCGAGATCCTGCGTGAGGCCGAGCTCCGCGGCTCGGGCATCGTGCTCATCGCCGACGGCATGCGCCGCACCGCCGTGGTCATGGAGGTCGCCGCCCGCGACCGCGAAAACCGCCGCATCGTGCGTGGCGAAGACGAGCCCGTAGTGTGGGCGACCGATCACATGGCCGACGAGGCCTTCGAAGGCGACGTACAAAACGACTGGGTCCGTCGCTACAGCTCCTCGGGCTACCGCCAGCAACGTCTCGAAGAGCTGCTGAGCACGGGCGAGCCGATGGACCCCACCCGTGCCGTTGCCGTGCTTCGGGATCGCCGGGGCATGGGCAACGAAGAGCTCGGGCTGGGCAACCGCAACGCGCTGGAGAACCTGGCCACGACGCACTCGGTGGTGGTGGATGCCACGGCCATGGTCATGTGGGTGGCCGAGGGCCCCTCGACCTTGGGCCGCTACCAGGCGGTCGATCTGGGCCGAAGTCTGCGACGCGCCGAAGGCCCTCCCGCTCCCCTCGACGACCTCCCGCCCGACCCTTTGCTGTACAGCGAGGAGTTCCGCGACTACCGGGAGGCCATCGCGGCCATCGATCATGCCCGCGTGATGCTGGGGCGAGGGATGCCCGAGCAGGCACGGTGGTCGGCGCAGGTTGCCCTGGCGCTGGCCCCCGACCTGGGCGAGCTCCACCGCCTGCTCGGGGACATCGAGCGCGACCTCGACAACCCGGCCCAGGCCCGGGTGCACTACGAGCGCTACTTGGAGCTGGTGCCGGGTCGCAAGCGGGACCAGGTCCGGGTCAAGGGCATCCTGGCCGAGCTTCGCGAGTGAGACGCGGCCGCGCGGAGCGTGACACCATGCCCCGATGGCACAGGGCTCCACCGTAATCGGCTTCGAGTTGGTGCTGTCCGATGTCGATCGCGGCGTCTACGAGTCGCTGTCGTTCAAGGTGGCGCAGCATCCCTCCGAGACCGCCGTATACCTGGCGACACGTGTGCTGGCCTACGCGCTGGAGTGGGCCGAGGGCATCGAGTTCTCGCAGGGGCTGTGCACGGCCGATGTGCCCGCCATCGCCGTGACCGACCGAACCGGGCAGCTGCAGACGTGGATCGAGATCGGTACCCCCGACGCACCGCGACTGCATCGGGCGAGCAAGGCCGCACCGCGGGTCGCCGTGTACTGCCACAAGAACGCACAGGCGTGGCTGCGCGGGCTGGCGGGGCACACCGTGCATGCCCCCGAGACGATCAACCTGTTCCGGTTCGACGCGACGTTCATCGATGCGGTCAGTGAGCGGATCGAGCGACGCAACGCCTGGTCGCTGTCGGTCACCGAAGGCGCGCTCTACCTCGATCTCGGTGCCGACGGCGGGCGTGATGGGGAGAGCCTGGTGGGCTCGGTCGAGCGCTTGTCGTGGCCATGAGTGCGGCGCAGATCCAGTGCCATCGAAGTAGCTCCGGATGCCCGGACGTCTCGACGGCAGACCGGTGATGCGAACGCGACGGCGGCCTCGCGTGTGGTCGACCGGCGCTCGCCCGCATCCCTTCGCGGCAGCGACAGCGGCCAGGACACCACGGTGGCAGACCGATGATGCGCACGCGATGGCGGCCTGCCAATCGTGTCGTCGACCGGGGCTCGCCCACATCCATCTCGGTCGCTGTTGGCGCGGCGGAGGCCACGACGGCAGACTGGTGATGCGAAGGCGACGGCGACGCAGCGGTCGGGTCGTCGACGGGCGCTCGCCCGCATCCGTCTCGTGCCACGACCTCGGAGCGGCGGGAGCTCGCCCGCCTCAGTCGCGCGCCAAGACGTCGAGGTAGCGCCGCACCACCGCGTCGAGTCCGTCGAACACCGCCTCGGCGAGCAGCGCGTGCCCAATGGAGACCTCGTCGAGGTGGGGCAGCGTTCGAAACCGCGGCAGGTTGGCGAGGTCGAGGTCGTGACCGGCGTTGATGCCCAAGCCCAGCGTGTGGGCCAGCTCGGCCGCTTCGACATACGGGGCCATCGCCCGCGCGCCCTCGGTCTCACTCCGCCGGAAGGCCATGGCGTACGGCTCGGTGTACAGCTCGACCCGGTCGGCCCCGATCCCCGCCGCCCAGCGGATCGCCTCGGCTCGGGGCTCCACGAACACGCTCACCCGGATCCCCGCCGCCTTGGCGTCCTCGATCACCGCCCCGAGCTGTTGGTGTGGCGTGTCGGCGGGCCATCCGGCCTCGCTGGTGACCTCCCCTGGCCGCACGGGCACCAGGGTCAGCTGGTGCGGCACCACCTCGTGGACCAGTGCCAGCAGATCGGGCCGGGGATCGCCCTCGATGTTGAACTCGACCTGGTCCCGGACCGGGGCTATGCGCTCGGCCACGGCTCGAACGTCGCCAGGGGTGACGTGGCGCTGGTCCTCGCGCGGGTGGACGGTGATGCCACGAGCTCCCGCCGCCAGACAGACATCGACCGCACGGGCGATGCTGGGGACGCCAGGATGGTCACTCGTGGCGTCCGGCGGCGTGCGGGAATTCCGCAGCGTCGCGATCTTGTTCACGTTGACGCTCAGGCGCACCATGCGGAGGGGGTTTAACCGAGGCGCCGGGCGATGTCACGGCGTGGGGGGGTTGATCGCTGGCCCTGGTATCGGCGACAAACGCCGCTCATGGGCAGATCCGACAACCGCCGCACCCTGAAGATGCTCCGTCGCAAGCGCCAGCGCCGCTTGAAGGAGAGGCAGCGTCGCGCCGCCGACCAGCTTCGGCGTGAGCGCTCGGGCGAGAGCCCCGCTCAAGCGCCGGAGTAGCTGGCCCCGAGCCGTCTCGCGCTCACGCGCCGTCGTCGTTGCTGATCCCGAACTCGGGAGGCGGCACGTCGTTGGCTGGCGTGGGCGTCGTTGCGTCTGCGATCGATGCATCATGGCGCGGCGTGGGAATCGACTTCGGTCTCCTCGCCGCATGCGTACCGTGATCCCGAGCGGATGGATGTCCTCGCAGCCTCGCCAGGGAGCTGCCGCTGACGGCGTCGTGGCCCATGGAAAACCGCCAAAGTCGAGCCTAGCGGGAGGCACGGTCCCCGGAGCTGTCGGCATCGACGGGCGCCTCGTCTCCAGAGGCGCTGTCGTCCGAGCCACCGGCACCGACCGACGTCTCGCCTTCCGGTGCACCATCGTCCGC
>JAHZJA010001410.1 GCA_022601155.1 Deltaproteobacteria bacterium
CCCAAGGCCCTCGTCGGCGTCGGCACCGGCGATCGCCTGGCCCTGGATCATCATCGTCTGCGATGCGTTGGAGTCGCGGCCGGTGGCGCTGCCTTCTCCCGGGACCGCCTCGGCGTGCCCGCTGGGGCCGACATCGCGCAACGCGAGCGCAGTGCTGAGGTGGCTGGGGGCGAGCCCCGCCGCCTGGCGTCGCAGCTCGATCTGGGCGCCGAATGACTCCTGGACCCACTGCCCCACCTCGCTCGATGGCGCCAGGTAGTCCTCGGCGATCGCGACCTTGCGCAGCTCCATCATCATGCGCTCGGCGCTCTGGTAGCGGCGATTCGGGTCGCGCTCGAGTGCCTTGAGGCAGATGCGGTCGAAGCATGCGGGTGGTCGCAGGCCTACCGTGCTGGGCTTGGGAATCTTGCGGGTGACGACCTGATGGACGATCTCCTCGGGGCTATCACCATCGAACAGTTGGTCGCCCGTGAGGGCGTTCCACAGCACGACGCCGGCGGAGAAGATGTCGGAGCGTGCGTCGAGGGCCAGGCCCCGGACTTGCTCGGGAGACAGGTAGCCCGGCTTGCCACGACCCCGGCTGTCGGGCAGGGCATCGGCGGCCTTGGACACACCGAAGTCGGTGATGCGGCAGGTGCCGTTGACCCCGACGAGCATGTTGTGCGGGGAGAAGTCGCAGTGGACGAGCGGATAGACCGAGCCGTCGTCGGCCCGCATGGTGTGTGCGGCGTGGAGGCCCGTGAGCGAGTCGATGACGATCGGGATGATGCGCTCGGGCGGCCGCGCCCGCGGATGGGCCTTGAGCAGCTCGGAGAACGTGCACCCTTCGACGTACTCCATCACCACGAAGTGCTGGTTGGCGAAGGTGTCGATGTCGACGATGCCGACGACGTTGGGGTGGCTCAGCCGCGACGCGATGCGTGCTTCTTCGAGCAGCATCTGCACGTAGGTGGCGTTTTGGTTGAGGTGCTCCCGGACGACCTTGAGCGCGAACAGCCGACGGAAACCGCCCTCACCGGTGACGCGACACAGATACACCGTGCCCATGCCACCGCGGGCCAACCGCAGAAGCACCTCGTAGCGGCCTACATGCGCCGACTTGCCCGGGCCCGACTGGTTGTGGGCGCGAGGGTCGACGATGGCGTCGGCACGGATCACCACCGTGGGCTCTGCCTGAGGATCGGCGGGCAGCGGCTTGGCCTCGGGCGGCGCTTCCACCGGAGGGACCTTGCCCAGCATCATCGTGCCGCCAGGACCCGTATAGGGCGCTGCATTGGGCACGGAGATCGGATGCGAATACTCCTCGTCGATGATCGCCGACGGTGCGGCGTCCAGCGTGGGGGCGGGAGCACGTGGGGCACGAACCGGCTCGGCCAGGCTCGGCATCGACCCCGGCGGTGCCATCGTTGCCTGCGTCGACGGGATTGGGGTGGCTCCGCGCGCGACCGCTTGGACCGGGATTGCGCCCGAGTTGGTCATCGGGACCGTGCGGTTGGGCCCGCTGGGCGGTCGAGGTGTGCCCGCGCCGACGGCCTCGCCGGGCGGGGGAGGGATCGGCCCCGCCCGCATCAGGGTTCGGTCGACGCGCTCGGGCTCGAACGGACTGGCCTGGGCTCGGGCTGCGCGTCGCCGGCGGAGCTTTCCGCTGTCTTCGGTGGGGGCGGGGGTGGTGATCGCTCCCGCGGGAGGGCTCGCTGGCGGCGTTGCGGGCCGCGATGCTGGTGCGGCGACGGGCGTTGCTGGGGAGGAGCCTCGTGCCCTCGCGGCGGCGGGCGGCGTGGCGGCGGGCGCAGCCGGTTGCGCCGCACGACGAGCCGCTCGGGCTGCGGGAGCGGTGGTCGACCGCGGCCCGGGCGAAGCCGCAGGCGTCGGGATGGACGGGGCGCGCGGGGCCGGGACGGCGCTCGGCGTCAGCTCGTCGGGCGATGCTGGGGCCTGGCCAGAGACCCCGAACATGAACATCGTGCGCTTGCCCTTGGGCTCGGACGCGGGCGGCTCGGCGGTGCCGGACGGTGGGGGTTTTTGGCCCGTACCGCCAGCCATCGGCTGCCATCCGGCGGGCTTGCGACGACCACGGCGTCCTCCGGCCTCGGACGTCGGTGCTGCGGGCTTGACCGCGACCACCGTCTCCATGTTGTCCTCGGAGGCCGAGCGCACCGAGGCGGGCGTTCGCGTGCGGGTGGGTCGTTCGGTCCTGGGATCGAAAGGGCGAGGGCGACGCTCGTTGGCCGAGTCCGACAGGTCGACAACCCGGGTCTGGGCATCATCGCCGTCGCTGGGGCCGAGCGGCCGACGGGGGCCGCTGGGGGTCTTGGTCCGGACGGGGTTGGCCGCGGGTGGGGAGGAGACGGCGCCGGATACGCTGATCGAATCGCGACGGTTGGACGAGGCACGAATGGCCTCTCCGGAGGGACGGCCGGGGCGCGGCGCGCGCTGGCGACCTTCTGCCAGCAGCTGCGCCGTGCTGGGCTTGATCACCCGTCGACGGCTGACCTGCTTGAGCTCGACCTCGAACTCGCCGTCGCGGATCTTGAGCAGTCGGAGGATGGCGGCATCCATGTGGAAGCGCCCCATGTCGGCGTCGATGAGCTCCCCGTCGCGGAACCACACCGTCGCCGAGCCCAGGGCCGTCCGAAAGCGCGCTACCCCAGTCTTCTTAGCGCTGTGTATCGACTCGAACAGGTCCGCGACCGGGCGGTCTGCGATTCGGCCTGAGATGACCCCAGATGGCTTCGTCACAACGGGCTCGCTTCAAGGCAGGGCTGGGCTGGGCCGGCGCGCCGAGCGGCAACCCGGGTTGAGGGTCGGCGCTCGGAATAGGAAAGCTCGGGGCGTTGGCGCACCGGGATAACCGTGGTGGAAGGATATGATAGACGCCTCGGATACTGTCAAACGCTTGAAATTGCGACTCGATCCGACCCGCATGGGATCCCTGATGCCCGACGTGGAAAGCGGAGCCGAAGTGGCCCCAAGGCCACCTGGAGTCGGCTCGTTTTCGTACCGCGAAAATGCCGCATTTGGGGGGCAACGCACAGTGATGGGGCTCGATTGAGGGATGGGCGCCGTTGTTCGCGCTGCTAGGC
>JAHZJA010001411.1 GCA_022601155.1 Deltaproteobacteria bacterium
CCGACGCCCCCGACGCGCGGCCCGTCCGTCGATGTGGATCGGTGTGTTGCTGGTGCTCAGCGGCGTCGCGGCGATCGTCGCAGCCATGATGGTCGGCTACGACCCCCGAGAACTCGCCTCCCTGATCGGACGTTGACCGTGATCTCGTTGCCCATCGTCAGGTTCGCCGTGCTCACCGTCGTCGCGGTGGGCACCCCCAGCGTCTCCGCGGCCGCGCCGTGTGACATCGAGGGCACCATCGTCGACGCGACCGGTCGCCCCGTCGCGGGTATCGACGTCGCCGTCGCGGAGGGAGCCGCCTCGCGACACACCACGACGGACCAGACCGGGCGCTTCCGGTTCGCGACCGTAGCCGACAGCCGAGAGGTCATCGTGACCCTCCGCGACGGACTCGCTGCCGATCATCGCTTTTCGATCACCGCGGCCGGGACTCCGAGCCAGCTGCGCGCTCCGGTCTCCGTCGACGCGACCTGCACCGTCTCGCTCGGCCCCGACTATCCCAATCACACCGACGCCGACCTGCTCGCGCTGTACCAAGGCCTGCACGAGGGCTTCTCGCTGATGGCCCAGCTCGGCATCAAGCCGGGCCCTCCGCTCGTCGTCGACTCGGCCGATCCCATCGCGAACGACGATGCCGCGTACTGGGTGGGGCCGTCGAGCTTCAATCCCGACGACGACCAGCCGATGCGGATCGTGCTGGGGCGCGCCGCGGCACGACGCGACGACTCGGGCGCCCCCGACAACCGTGAGCACCACGAGCTGGGCCACCACGCACTGGCCATGGCGCTGGGGGCCTTGCCGCGGTCTCGCGATGCGCTCGAGGGCGGCTACCACCGCGATCCGTCATCCACGGCGGCCTGGACCGAGGGCTTTGCGATCTTCTTCGCAGCCATGGTCGCCACCGAGGTTCAACAGCGCGTGGATGCGGGTCACTACCGAGTCCAAGGAGCCTGGATCGATCTCGAGCTCGACTACCAGCCATGGGACTTGCGTGGTCGCGAGTCGGTCGCGGTGGCCAGCCTGCTGTGGGACATGGTCGACGGCCCTCGCACGGCGGTCGACTCCGCGCTGGTCGTCCAGGACCTCGAGCTGCTCACCGACGCGGGCGTCCCCCATCTGCTGGTCGGTCGCGTGCACAATCCATCGGCAGCGCCGATCTCGGAAGGCCGGGTGCACATCGACGCGGGAGGGTTCTCGGGGGTTGCGCCCGTCGTGCCCGCGACCGTTGCCCCCGACGCCCACGGTTGGTTCGGCCTGCCCGTCCCTGCGACCGTGGCCGAAGCCTCCGACCCCCTCGCTGCCATCAAGGCGACGGCGACCCTGCGGCCGGCGGCCGAGGACGACGACCCCGTGCAGGTAGAGCTGTCTGCCCTGTGGACGGCCATCATCGAGCTGCGTAGCGAGCAACCGCAGAGCAACGGCCGCCTGTTCGACGTGGCCGACCTCTACCAGGCGCTGCGTGGACGGTTCGGCAAGGACGCCGACGGCGACGGGCGCGACGACATCGACCAGCTGTTCGCCGCCCACGGGCTGTTCGCCGATCTCGATGGCGACCGCACGTACGACGAGGGCGAGACCCTGGGCCTCACATCCCATCCTGGCCGGACCATCACCGTCGACGGCACGGAGCAGAGCTGGCCCGACCTGATCCCCCGACATCGGCTGACGCTGCCGCCAGCGCTTCAGGTGACATCGCAGACCCAGCCCAGCGAGGCGATGCTGGCCATCGTCGTCCCGAGCTCACCGTGGGGAGGTCACGCCACCACGGCCGATGACCAGGGACGCTTTTGGATGGTTGCGCCGCCTGCCATCGCCGACACGTCGATCTCGGTCATCGCGTTCGCACCCAACCGGCGCCCCACCGTGGTGCTGCACCGCGACGCCCTCACCTTGCTCCCGGAGCTCGAGCAGCACGAAGCTGGGTACCTGTCGGCCTCGGGCACCCTACCCCGCGCCATGACCGGGGTTGCCGGAGTCGCAGCGCTGGCTTCGTGGCCCCGCGTGGCGTTCCTCGGGGGGACCCTCGCGGTGCTGCTGGGCCTGGTCCTGATGGTGATCGGTCGACCACGCGCGCGCTGACGACGGCCGCTACCACTGCACGCGGATCGGGCAGTGGTCCGAGACGCGATGGAAGTCCGGGTTGGCGTGCTCGCCCGGGCACTTGGCCCCGGCCAGCGTCGCGCACATCCCCAAGACCTCCACGGCCCCCGAGGGCGGATCGCTGAGCAAGATGTGGTCGAGCATCGAGGGCACGTAGTCCCGCGTGCGCCGGTTCGGCCGCCAGTAGGCGGTGCACTCCAGCCCGGCCGTGGCCAAGACCATTCCCGCGGCGTCGACCATCTGCTCGATCAGCCGCCGCTCTCCTCGGTCGTCGTCGACATAGCCCGTGCTGTTGAAGTCACCCGCGACCGCCAGCGGTACACCGAGCTCGGCCCGGATCCTTCCGATGGAGCTGACCAGATGATCCCACTGGTCACGCCGCGCCCGATGCATCCACCGCCGCCCCCCGTACTGCAGGTGTACCGACATCGCGGCCAGCCGCTGCCCTTGTGTGGACTCGAGCACCGACAGCAGCGCGGGGGGATGCCCGTCGCGACACGAACACCGGGCCTCGGGGTCGAGCTGCGCCTGCACGCGGTGCTCGATCTCGCGGTACCGATCGCGATCGAAGACGACCCCCAGCGACAGCTCGCTCGTGCGGCACATCGGGCCCAGGCTCACCGCGTAGTCTCGGTCCAGCCGACGCGAGGCCTCGGCCAGCACCGTGTCGAACACCTCGGGGTCACGGATTTCCTGGACCATGAACAGGTCCGCGTCGAGCTCTGCCACACGTTCTGCGACGGCTCCCGGGTCCGTGTCCCGGTCTGGGAACAGGCGGATATTGAATGTGCCGAGGCTCGGCAACAGCAGAGCCTCGCAAGAGCCGGCCCCGTCGCGCAACTTGACGCGAACCGGCCTCATCGCGCATAACTGAACACATGACCAGCATCACCCCCGTGCGAGATCCGGTCCCGGAAGCCATCGCTGCGCTGCTCGACCTGTTTGACGCCCATGCCGAGGCCCTTTGCTTCCCCGAGACCGACCACGCCACCCTGGCCGCACTGGCCGACGCCTCACGCCACAGTGCGTCCGATGTGGAGCGGTGTGAACAGGCTCTGGCGGACGCCCGGCGCGTATTCGACGACAGCTGCGAGGCCCTGCGCCTCCGGGCGACCCGCGGCCTGGCCTATGCGCGGATCTACGCCGAAGACGATCCCTCCTTGCGCGAACGCCTCGATGCGATCGAGCTGCCCGTCCGCCGCAAGGCCAGCCCCAAGCGCACCAAGAAGCCCCCCCGACGCGTGCCCCGGTCCCGCCGCGTCAAGGCCGGCGAGGCCGATGCCTCGGTGACGGAGCTCCCGTTCGCCGAATCGTCGTCCGAGCCGGCCGCGCACGCAGGCGTTGCCTGACCGCGTGATTCCCTTCCGAGTCGAGACGCGAGCGAACGCACGGTGTCGCCTTTTCCGAGGGCGGGTCGAAAAAAAACGCGACCTGGTCCCGGTCGTGGCGTGTGGGGGTCGAGACGGGTCGACGACACACGGACCCCGGCTCCGAAGAGGAAAACCATGCGCACGTTCAAGATCTTGATGTTCGGCCTCGGCCTTCCGCTGCTCGCCACCCCGGCTTGCGTCACCGTCGAAGATGACGACGACGGCGCCAGCGACGAGACCGGCAACGACACCAACGACACCA
>JAHZJA010001412.1 GCA_022601155.1 Deltaproteobacteria bacterium
AGTGCGGATCAGCCGATGAGCTTGCGCAGCATCCCCAGCTTGCCCTCGAACGGTGGGTACTTGACCGAGGGATCGAGGAAGGTGCCGGTCTTCATCACGCCCTTGCGGTGGGAGAAGATCTCGAACGAGTGGTGCCCGTGGTAGGCCCCTTGTCCGCTGGCCCCCACGCCGCCGAACGGGACGTTGGGATCACCCAGGTGCACGATGGCGTTGTTGATGCACCCGCCTCCGAATGACACGCGCTCGACCACCTTGCGCTCGTCCTGCTTGTTGGTGGTGAACAGGTACAAGGCCAGCGGGTTGGGGCGCTGGGCGACGGTTGCGATGGCCTCGTCGATGGAGTCGATGCGGAGGATGGGCAGGACGGGGCCGAAGATCTCCTCGGCCATCACCTTGTCGTCCATGGTGACGTCGGTCATCAATGTGGGCGCGATGTAGCGCTGGTCGGCGTCGTGCTCACCCCCCACCGCGACCTTGTCGGGATCGATGAGCCCCAGGATCCGCAGATAGTGGCGCTCATTGATGATGCGCCCCAGGTCGGGGCTGGCCTTGGGATCGCTGCCGTAAAAATCGGTGATAGCCGCCCGTAGCCGCGAGATCAGAGCATCGTGGACCGAGGACTCGACCAGCAGGTAGTCGGGCGCCACACAGGTCTGCCCGGTGTTGGTGAACTTCCCGAACACGATGCGCCGTGCGGCGACATCGAGGTCGGCCGAGGCGGTGACGATGCACGGGCTCTTGCCGCCCAGCTCGAGGGTGACCCGTGACAGATGCTCGGCGCCCGCCCGCGCCACGATGCGGCCGATGGAGGTGCCCCCGGTGAAGAAGATGTGATCCCACGCGCGAGCGAGCAGGGCCTGCGAGACCTGGACACCGCCCTCGAGCACTGCAACGCGCTCCTCGTCGAACGCCTCGCGTGCGATCTCGGCACAGATGGCCGAGGACGCGGGGGCGAGCTCGGAGGGTTTGATCACCGCAACATTGCCCGCGGCCAGGGCTCCCACCAGCGGGGCGAAGGCCAGCTGTACCGGGTAGTTCCACGGCGCGATGATGAGGTTGAGGCCCAGCGGTTGGTAGTGCACGCCGCTTCGCGACGGGGCGAAGGCCAGCGGCGACATCGAGTGCTTCGGCTTCATCCACCGGCCGAGGTGGCGCAGCGTGTGCTTGATTTCCGCGGTCGTGAAGCCGATCTCGGTGAGGTACGCCTCGGCCGAGCTCTTCTTGAGATCGGCGTGCAGCGCATCCATGATGAGCTTTTCCTTGGTCTCGAATGCGTGCAGCAAGGCACGCAGAGACTCCTCGCGAGCGTCGCGAGACAGCGTGCGCCCGGCGTTGAAGCACTTGCGCTGGGCGGTGATGATCTCGTCGAGACGTGCGTCGAGCGCGTCGCCATGAAGCTCGGCGGAGTCGGCGGTCGTCGACGAATTGCTGGAGGGGGGGGAGCCATCCATCGTGCGAGAAAAGTAAATGACCGGTGGTCATCTGTCAACGAAAATGGACCGCTCGATCAGCTCGTGACATCCTCGGATCACGCCGTGAAGAGCGCCTCGCGCAGACACGACCCGGAGGCCTCGCGCTCGGCGATCCTCGATGCGGCCGAGCAGCTGTTCCTCGAGCGAGGGTTCGCGGGCGCGTCGATGAGCGAGATCGCGAAGGGGTCGGGCGTCACCAAGAGCCTCATCCACCACCACTTCGGCTCCAAGGATGCGCTGTGGCGCGAGGTCAAGCGTCGCCGATTCGCCAGCTACCACCAGCAACAGATGGCGCTGTTCGCTCGTGAAGGTCCCACCCAGGGACTGCTGCAGGAGTCGATGCAGGTGTACTTCCAGTTCCTGCGCCAAAACCCCGCCACCGTGCGGCTGATGTCGTGGATGCAGCTCGAAGGTGACCGTGATCTCACCGAGATGGTCAAGGAGCTCCGCGACGCGGGCATCGAGCTGGTGAGCGCGGCCCAGGCGGCGACCGTCCTGCGCGCCGACATTCCCGCGCCGATGGTTTTGATGATCTTCATGGGGCTGGTGAAGGCGTGGTTTGCCGATCCATCGCATGACGACGACGACGCGACGGCCAACGCCTACCTCGAGACGGCATGGTCGCTGTTCGCCGAGGGGGTGGTGGCACGACAGGCCACCGACCCCGCGTGACTCATCGACTTGGCTTTGCGCCGGGCTTGGTCACCGCCCGACCGGGCGGACGCGTGACCTGACCCAGGTCGATCGTGGCGCCGTCTTCGAGGACCACGAAGGGTCGATCCCCAAGGTGGATGCCGCCAGCCCCATCGTGATGCAGGACCTGCACCTTGCCGAGCCCGAAGCCCATGGGCCCTCGCGAGTAGTAGTGGACCTGCAGCGTGTAGGGGTAGGCGGTGGCGTGCCCGGGGATGGTGAAGCACTCGGGGCCAAAGCCGTTGGTGACGTCGGCGTACAGGTTTCCGCCGCTTCGCAGCCGAGGCTCGGAGTAGTAGGCGTGGTTGCCCTTGGCATCACGCACGTGGAGATCCACGTCGTTGGCGTCGGTCTCCCAGGTCAGGACGAACCGTAGGGAGGGCCGGGTGGCCATGGTGGCCCCCAGCTCCCGCAAGCGACGGCGAATCTGCTGGTTGTCATCGGGGTGCCGGTTGCGCCACACCGCCGCTGCAATGCCGAGGTCTTCGCGGAAGATCTGCGGGGTGGCCTCGAAGCGTCCGCTGGGGTAGCCGTGCAGCAGCCCTTCGGCGAGCACGTCGAAGGCCTCCCGCGGTTGCTTGGCACGCAGCAGGGCGAACGCGAGGTTGCGGTGGCTGCTGGGGTGGTCGGGTCGCTCGGCGAGCGCCTTGCGGTACGCGTCGATCGCCAGCGCCAAGGCATCGGTGCTCAGGGCTTCGAGTTGCCCCGCCGTGAACCGACGCATGTCCGCTCGCGAGGGGTACAGATCGAGGATCGAGCCGTAGGCGCGGGCGGCGAGGGCCTTGTGACCTCCGGCCTCCGCGGCCCGCCCCAGCGCGATCAAGGCCAACAGATCGGACGCCGAGGACTCTCTCCACGCCCAAGCCTCTGCCAGCGCACGATGGCCCTGGTTGGCAGCCAGGAGCCGGTCGATGTCGGCGAGACCCACGTAGCCGACGGGGATCTCTGCGTCAGCCACCGTCGCGGACAACAGCTCGGTGGTGTCGGACGTCGATCCGAGGTCGTCGACGATCGCCGCAGGGCCATCGTGGCGGCGAAACACCACGGTCAGGGTGATGGTGGCCTCCTCGGTCCCCGCCACGTGAAACGACAGCGCGCGCAGCCGGCTGTCGACGCATCGCAGCAGCTCGGGATCGTCGAGCCCCCGCTGCTTTCGTCGGTCGATGGAGGTGACGTGGCCGCTGCGATCGAGATGGAGCTCCACCTGCACCCGGCCTCGCAACGTGCCGTCGCCCTGCAGCGCTTCGTTGTAGCAAGCACGAACCGCCGTGGTCGCAGCGTCGAGACTGTGGCGAGCATTGCGGCGACGCAGGCCCGCGCCGCTGACCTTGATCCCACTGAAGGACACCGTTGGTGGTCGGGGAGTCGATGGCGAACCACCGACGGCTGAGAGCGAGGGAGTGTTCATGCCGACGCTCTCGACCACATAGTGGGCCTCGGCACCGGTGGTCCCGGCCAGTCTGATCCCCATGCTGTCCCTCGATGCGCTGGCCGAGCTGTCGACCACCTGCGTGAAGTCCCGCCCCGAGGAACTACCGACGGGGATGTTGCGGAACACCTCCATCGAAGAGTCTTCCTCCATGAACTCGTTGACGGCGGCTATCGGTGTGGCCCCCCGACGGGGGGCATGGGTGGGGGCGGCTCGCCGGGTCCGGGGCCCGGGCGGCGCGGTCGTGATCAGTCTGACCTCGTCATCGGGGTCGATCGCAAAGCTCGCCGTGATCCTCTGGCCCTTCTGGAGCTTGACGATCTTGCTGGCATCGCTCTGCCCCACGAGTGGCTGGACCGTGTAGCGGCCCGTCGGCAGCGCCCCGAATGCGTACCGGCCATCGGCGTCGGTCCTGGTCTCACGTGGGCTCGACAGACAGTCGCACTGGAGGATGACGAGCGCACCCTCGAGGGCGGTGCGGCGTGCAGCGTGGATCACCGTGCCGCCGATGGAGCCGGTGGCGACACGGGGTTTGGGGTGCTCGGGTACGGGGGGCGCGACCGCGGCCAGCGTGGTGCGGCCCTGCAGTCGCACACCGGTGTCGTCCACGACCAAGATATCGCTGAGCCCCTTGCGGTCGAGGCCGAAGCGCGCGTAGTCGGCTTCGGTCTCGAGCACGAGGAATGCGGTGAAGTCGTTGAAGATCCGATGACGTACCGACAGGTCGATGATCTGCTGCCGCATCACCGCCGAGCGGTTCTTGTCGTGGATCGACTCCAGCACCGTGATCATCCCCGCGACCTTGGCGTCCATCCACATGTGCCCGATCAGCGGGGAGTCGGTCGTGCTCAGGGCAATGGAGTGCTCCCGCTCGACAGGACCCGAGACCTTCACGTTCAGCGAGTGTCCCTCGGGAAGCTCCGCGTAGAGCACCACGTGATCGCCCGGCTGCGCCCCCTCGAGCGTTCGCGGCGAGGACCAGGTGGAGCCGGGAACCTCGATGGTGAGGTCCCCAAACGTCGGCTGCAGCAGTCTGCGGGCGGAGCGTTCGAGGTCGTGGGCAGCGTCGATCACGACACCGCCTTCGGACAGGGCCCCGGTGACCAGCTTGCGCATCCGGTCGTCGTCTCGCACCCCGCCCACGACCAGCGCATCGAGCCGTGTGACTCCGACGCTGGCGAGGGCCGCGATGCGCTTGCGCAGCCCGTCGTTGGAGTCTTCCCCGGCCGACACGAGCCCATCGCTCACCAGCAGCACGCGCTCTCGCTCGCCGTTGGCGATCGCGGCCAGAGCACCGCCGATGTCGGAGGCGCCGAGTGGACGGCGTGCACGCAGTGTGGCGATGGCATCCGGCCCAAAGTCGGCGAGCGCTCCGTCGTACACGGGCACTACGCCTTGGTCGAACGCGAGCACCTCGATCTGCGTGCCCGGTGACTGTCGGGACAGCGCCGTCATCAGCGATTGCAGGCCGTCGAGGGTTGCGTCGAAGTCCAGGGCGCGTGAGGCCGAGGTATCCACCAGCACGGTCAGGTGCCGCAGCGGCTTGGCCTCACCCGCATCGACCCCGGCCAGCGGCTCGAACCGAGCCACCACGTGCTCGCCTCGCCGCAGGCCCACCGTGTCGCTGGCGGGTCGCTCCACCACCAGGTCGGCGGGCGGTCGTTGGTCGCGAAGGTGCATCTGATGCACGTCATAGGTGGAGGTACCCGGCTCACCCACGAGGACCCGGAGGTCCAGCTGCTCGAGCCGCGGCAGGCCCCGCGTGCTCAGCCGGTACGGTTGCTGCGGATCGGACAGGGTCTGGGTGTACGAGACGAGCAGCTGCTTGTGCTCACCCGGGGAGATGGGGAACACCCGAGCGCGAAACCGGTTGCCGGTGTCGCGCTCGAGCAGGGCGGGGTCTCGTTGCTCGTGAAGGAACGACTCATAGGTCTGCCGGGCGCGCTGCTTCTCCACCAGCTCTGCCTCTTGCCACTGTCCGCCGATCTTCATCGCGAAGCGGGCGACCTGCGCCCCTGGCGGGAGCAGGACCTCGAAGCGTCCCTCCACGACCCGGTCGTAGGGGTTGTCGAACGCCAGCTCCAGCTGGGTGAGCGCAACGGGATCCTCGACCACCGCGTCGGCCTTGACCGAGACGAGGGTGAGGCCCGTGCCATCCGATGCGGTCAGTGAGATCGGAGGAGGCTCGGTGTTCGCCGGCGTGCGTGCCTTGGGAGGCAGCTGTGCGCCGTCGATCGACGGCGGCCCGGGTTCGCCGAACGACAGTGGGCCGCTCACCCTGCACGACATCAGCAACACGAAGGCGAACCACGCGACCAGGCGCGGCGAGACGGGGGGCGTATCCATGGGGCAGGCCGATCACTTCGCCCACTCCCGGATGTCCACATCCTTTGGTGTCGCAGTGATGCGGGCACAACGCGACATCCGCGGGCCGACTTACAGCGCCCATCCGCGAAGCATCCCGCCGTCGGGCTCATCCATCGCACGTGGAGGCTGCCAAAACGCAGCAATCGGACGACCCGTACCGCTCAATGATGGCGGTATCGTCGTTGTGATGTGCCCCCATCCGGTATTGCCATTGGCACCCGCGCCCGCGATGGACGAGGCCTCCCGGTCATTTGCACCGGGTACGAACCGACCATCCACCGCCCAGTCGCCGCCACCGGTCGACAATGGTGCGCGACCGCCCGTGGATCCCCTCGGCGGGCGCGAGCAGATCGGCAATCGGTCGGTCTTCGACGCACTCGCGCGGCGCGACGATGTGCCCCGGGGCGTTGGGCGTGCGCGAGGTGAAGTTCCTCGTGACGGACGTGACCACGCAACCGCGGCTGTGGCTCATCGACACCACCCTCGTGCAGATATTGCCGCCCGATGACACGATCGAGGTGCAGTACATCCGCCGTTCGACCTTGGCCGACGGCGAGGCCACGGTGCTGGACAGGGCGCAGCTCGATGCACTCGTCCGGCAACGATCACGGCTTCAGCGTCATTTTGCGGCGGTCTACGAGCGTCGCGATGACCCGTCGTTCGCGATGGATGTCGAGTTCGAGATCGACGTGGCTGGGGTTGTGGTGATCGAGCAGGCCTGGCCCTGGGTGGACTGATTCAGGCTACGGTGAGGCTCGTGAGCGACGACGAACAACGGGCAGAGCAGGTGTTCTTGCAGGTCCACGAGGGTCTGCCACGCCAGGGCCCGGGCAGCCAGGCGTGTACATGGCGGGCGCTCGATCTGGTGGGGCCGCTTCCCCCGTCGCCGCGGGTCCTCGACATCGGCTGCGGCCCCGGCATGCAGACCCTCGACCTCGCCGAGCGGCTTCCCACCGCGACCATTACTGCGGTCGATCTACTCCCGGGGTTCGTGCAGGAGGCGCGGTCTCGCGTGCTCGAACGAGGGCTGTCGTCGCGTGTCGACGTTCAATCCGGCGACATGAAGGCACTCGGGTTCTCGCCGGGGAGCTTCGATCTGATCTGGTGCGAGGGGGCGGCCTACATCATGGGCATGCGCGACGCACTGCAGGCCTGGGCGCCCCTGCTTCGTGAGCAGGGGCGGGTCGCGCTCACCGAGGTGGCGTGGCTCGGTGCCGACCGTCCCGCGGCGCTCGAGTCGTTTTGGCGGGAGGTCTACCCGCCGATGACCGACATCGACGGATGTACACAGCATGTGACGGCCGCGGGCTTGACCCCGATCGATCACTTCGTGCTTCCGGGCTCGGCGTGGTGGGACGACTACTACACACCGTTGGAGGCTCGGGTCGAGTCGCTCACGGTCGAGCTCGCGACAGATCCCGTGGCCGGCCGGGTGCTACAGGAGTACCGCGACGAGCTGGCGATGTACCGTGAGCACGGGTCTCACTACGGCTACGTGTTCTTCGTGATGAAGCGATCCTGACGGGGGCGGCTCAGCCGGGGTGGGCATCGAGCCAGGCCTGCGCCTTCGTGGCGGCCTCGCCATCGGTCGGTTCCCGTGCCGCGGCCTCGCGAGCGAGCGTCCGGGCGCGGACGCGGTCGGTCTTGGATGCCCACAGAGCCTCGGCGAGCACGAGCCGGGCGGTGGCGAGCCGATCGTCGACCTCGTGGGCCACGGCCGCCTCGACCGCGCGCTCGAGGGGAGCCAGCGCGTCGTTGGGATGCTTGGCTCGCAGGGCCGCGCGGCCCAGCGCAATGAGGTCGCCGATGGTGGGATGGGCATTGGCCTCGAGCGCGGGGCCGATGTCCTGGAGGGCCGCGGACTGCAATCGTACGGCCGCATCGCGATCACCCTGGCCGTAGCGGGCCGCAGCTCGGCGCAGCCGGGCCTGCATCACCTGCGGGTGGGTCGCGCCGACCGTCCGGGTGCCCAGCTCGGCCGCGTGTCGTAGCTCCTCGACGGCGGCTTCGTAGTCGCCACTCTGCATCAGCACGGTGCCGAGCGTCAGACGCAGCGGAAGCTCGCGGGGGTGGTCGGGCGCCACCCGAGTCTCCAGCATCTGCAGCGCCGTCCGACTGAGGGTGATCGCCTCGTCGAACCGCTCCCGCTCCAGGGCCAGGCTGGCCAGGTCGTGGTACAGCCCCGCCAGGTCGGGGTGATCGGGTGCCGTGCGCTCCATCGAGCCGACGGCGAGCCGCAGCTGCTGCTCGGCTGGATCGAGCTCACCCAACGCGGTGAGGATCTGGGCCAGGTTGCTGCGCGCCATCGCGACCTCGCGATGATCTTCGCCCAGAGCGGCGGCACGCAGGGTCATGGCGGTCTCGAGGTGCGGGCGAGCTCGGGCGAGCGCCCCGGTCATCGCTGCCACCGCGCCCACGTTGGTGTGGTAGGTGGCGAGGTCTGGGTGCTCGGCCCCCAGCGTCTTGGTGGCGATGTCCAGCGCGAGCTCGAACTCGGTGCCGGCTTCGGCGTATTTGCCCTGACGCAGCAGCACCGCGCCGAGATTGCTCCGCGACACCGCCACCTCGGTGTGATCGGACCCCAGCGCGCGCTCCTGGATGGCCAGCGCGGCCTGATGCTCTTGGATCGCCTCGTCGTAGCGGCCCGCAGAGTTGAGGGCATTGGCGAGGTTGGACTGCGCGATCGCGACATCGGGATGCTCGGGCCCCAACACACGGCGCATCGACTCGATGGTTCGTCGATGCTGGGCCGCAGCGGCCTCGAACTGGCCCTGCAGGTACAACACGGAGCCGAGGTTGTGGCGGGCGGCGAGGGCGACGGGATGGTCGGGTCCGTGCAACGCCACCGTCTCGTCGTAGGCGTGTTGGTAGCCCTCGGCGGCGCGATCGAGCTTGCCCTGATCCTGGTAGATGCGAGCGACGGCCAGCGAGGCCGAGGCACGCAGGTGGCGAGCCGCGGGGTGGCCTCGCGTCAGCCCGACCGAGAGCTCACCCCACACCAGTCCCTCGCCGTATCGTGCCTGATCGTCGCCGACGACTCCGGTCAGTGTCGTGCCTGCTTCGGCCGCGAGCCCAAACGCGCCCGCCTCCATCGCGACGTCGAAGGACTCGCGCAGGGCGGCCTCGGCCTCGGATGCATTGCCGCGACCCTCTTCGATGCGGCCCAGCGCCAGGGCGGCGGCGGCTTGCAGCGGCGGATACTCCAGCTCCACCACCTGCGGTTGCAGCGGCTGCAGCCGGGCCAGAGCGTCGTCGTAGCGGCCCATCACCACGGTGTTGCGCACCAGCGCGACCTCGGTCTCCAGTGCCCGGACGGCGC
>JAHZJA010001413.1 GCA_022601155.1 Deltaproteobacteria bacterium
GGCGGCGGTGCCCAGTCCGCGGGCGCTGGTGGCCTTCATCGCCTCGCCGATGTCGTTGACCTCGGTCGCCCACGCGGTGGGGTCGGCGGGGCCGCCTCCGGCGAGGCGCTCGGTCAGTCGTTGGGTGCCGATGCGGCACGGGAAACACTTGCCGCAGGATTCATGGGCAAAGAACGCCATGGCCTCACGGGCGACCGCGACCATGTCGCGGGTGTCGTCGAACACCATGATGCCGCCCGCGCCGAGGAACGAGCCTCGGTCGCGCAGGCACGGCTCGTCGAGCGTGACATCGAGGTCGTTGGGTCCCAGCAGGCCACCCGACAGGCCCGCCATCGTCACCGCCTGGAACGTGCGTCCGGGGCCGGGCCCACCCGCCCAGTCGTCGAGCAGGGTGCGCAGCGGCATGCCGATCGGCACCTCGTAGTTGCCGGGCCGGGCCACGTCGCCCGAGAGACTGATGAGCTTGGTGCCGGACAGCTCGCCGTGCCCCAGGTCGCGGTACCACGCGGCACCGTGGCGGAGGATCGGCGCCACTGCACACAGCGTCTCCACGTTGTTGACCACCGTTGGGAGGTCCTCGTAGCCGTGGGTGACGGGGTAGGGCGGACGATTGCGCGGGAACGGGTGCTTGCCCTCGAGGCTGTTGAGCAGCGAGGTCTCCTCGCCGCACACATAGGCGCCGGCACCCCGTCGCACGCACAATGCGAAACCTTCGAGCAGACCGTCGGCCTCGGCCTCGGCGATCGCACGCTCGAGGATGGCCTCGGTGTCGGGATACTCGTAGCGCAGGTAGATGAACCCACGGGTCGCTCCGGTGGCGAGGGCGGCGATGGCCATACCCTCCACCAGCGCGTGCGGATCGTGGTCCATGAGCACGCGGTCCTTGAAGCAGCCGGGCTCGCCCTCGTCGGCGTTGCACACGATCGTCTTGGGGTTGCCGGGCGCGTCTGCGACGGCCTTCCACTTGCGACCGGTGGGAAAGCCCGCGCCACCACGACCAGCGAGACCACTGCTGCCGATCACATCGAGGGTGGCCGCTGGATTGCCCGCATCGCGGGCCGCGACCAAGGCGGCGTAGCCCCCGGAAGCACGATAGCCGGCCATCGTGGCCCGCTCGGGGGTCCGGATGTCCGCGAACACGCACTCGCCCGTGTCGCCAGGGTAGGGCGGAGGCAGCGGCGAGGGCTCGGCCACCAGTGCATCGGGCCGTAGTCCCACCAGCACTTGGTCGCCCTGGAGCACGGGGATGGGCCCGTCGCAGCGACCGGCACACGGCATGGGTGTGGCGTTGGGCAGCGCTTGCAGCAACGCCTCCGAACCACGAAGTCGACACACGGGCCCGTCGCAGACCCGCGGCGCCGCCTTGCCCGGCGCTTGACGGGCAAAGTGGTGGTAGAACGTCACGGTTCCGAATAGATCGGCGATGGGGATCCGCAGGCCCTGGGCAACGCTTCGCAGCGCATCGTCACCGAGGTAGCCGTCGCGGTCGTGGAACGCGTGCAGCAATGGGAGAACAGGGGCTGGCTCGCCGCGCCAGCGTTCGATGAGCTCGTCGTCGGTAGGCGTGGACACGGGCAGATGCGCCAAAGGCGGCTCACAGTACCATCTGCGATCTAGCCGCCAAACGAAGATTTTTCTGCGGGTCTGCTGAACCGTGACGCCCGTCGGCGCCGGGGTGTCCGCCGTGGACCGTGCCAGGGCGCTCGATTGAAGGCGTGGTGGGCCTACGTCGAGCGTTGCACACGATCAGGGGCGTCGACGCGGGCGCCGCTCGTGTCGCAGATCATCACGCCGTGGAGGGCACTGCGGCGGCGGCGTGTCAGCGTGCTCACCGTCGCAGCGCCAAGGCGATGCCGACCAGGATCAGCGCGGACCCCAGCAGCGTGGACCAAGCCAGGGTTTCCCCATCGACGGCCCAGCCCAGCCACAGTGCCACCGCGGGTGTCACATACGCGATGAGGCTCAGTCGACTCGCCGCCACATAGCGCAGCAGCCAGTAGTAGAGCCCAAAGGTCACGGCGGTCCCGATGATGGCCAGATAGATCACGCTGCCCACTGCGGTGGGGGTGAGGACCGCCGTGCTCTGATCCTCGAAGGGCAGTGCACACAGCCAAAGCAGCCCGGCCCCCACGAACATGGCATCGCGATTGAGCAGGGTCGCCGAGGCGGACTGTCCGTGGCGCTTGATGATGATCTGACCGGCCGCGGCCGACAACGGGCTGAGCAGCAGCAGGGCGCCCGCCCAAAGTGCGGCGACGCCGATGCCCCGCAGGTCGGCGACGAACAGCACGACCACCCCGAACAAGCCGACCACGAAGCCGAGCCACTGCCGGGGCCCCAGGCGCTCGCCGGGCAGCCACACATGGCCCAAGGCCGCGGTGAACATGGGAAACACCGCCCACAGCACGCTGGCCAGGCCCGAGGGGATCACGGTCTCGGCGACGTAGACCACCCCATAGGCGATGGCGAAGTTCAGCGTGCCCATGCTCAGAACCAGCCACCATACCGGCCTCTGTCCGCCTTCACGTCGGTGCAGCCAGGGCGCGATGAAGGCCAACAGCAGCGCGGCGAGGGTGAACCGGGCCGCGGCCGATCCGAACACCGGGAGGTCGCGCAGCCCCGTCTTGATCACCAGCCACGTGCTTCCCCAGATGAGGCACAGCACCAGCACCGTGACCACCACGGTGGTGTGCCCAGGGGCGCGGTTCGGTGGGTCGTCGTCGGTCTGGATCTTCGGGGGCGACGATTGTTCGGGCGCGTCAGACATCGAGGAAGATCCGGGGTCCCGCGGTGATCTCGGGCGCCGACAGGGGGGCGAGGGCCTCCACGCGCTGGCCCTTGATGGGCAAGGCATGGTCTTGGCCCTGACCGTCGACGGCGACGTCGACCAGCGGTGCGGGCAAGGCGATGCCACCGTCGCCATGCGTGACATGGATGTGGATGTGGGCGCCGGTGCTGCGACTGCTGTTGCCGACCTCGGCGACGGTCTGTCCGGCCTCCACCCGGTCGCCGACGCTCACTCGCAGCGATCCCGGGCGCGCGTGCCACATGGAGGAGACCTCGCCGAACCCGTGGTCGATCACCAGGCCGTTGCCGCCGGCCTTGCCGCGGGTGGGGGGCAGGTTGTCGGGGATGCCGTCGACGACCCGGAGCACGGTGCCCGACGCCGGGGCGCGCAGCGGCTGGCCGTAGCCGTAGTAGGCCTCGTTGGTGTTGGGGTCGTCGCCGGGGCGCCGAAACTTGCCGTCTCGGACGAGCACGAGGTCGTAGGCAAAGCGCTGGGACTCGCTGCCATGGTGTGCATTGAGCTCTCGGGTGGGCCCGCCCGCCGACAGCGTCCACGCCCCCGAGGCGGGCACGTGGAAGCGGGTCACGGGCACATAGCGCTCGGCGGGAGCCCGAAGGTCTTCGATGTACCAATGCTCGCGCACCAGCAGTCGCTCCATCCTGCGATCGGGGGTGAGCGCGAACTGGACGAGCACGGGGGTCAGGACGTCGCGGCCATTGGACGCGCGCTTGGGCGCCGAGTACACGACCAGCGCCGAGTACCAGGTGAGCGCGCCCTCCTTTTGCAGCTGCTCCTCCATGATGCCCTTGGGCGTTCCATAGGCCTCGCGGAGCTGCTCGGTGGCGGCGTGGAGGGTGGTGACCGGCAGGTGCTCGCGCAGCCGCGGGGTCATGCGGTCGACCATGCGGTCCAGCTGCCCGCTGCCCAGGGCGGCGATGATCTCGTCCGCTTCACCCATCAGGCCCGACGCGGGCGCCGCATTGCGGGCACGTTGTGGAGCCACGGGGCCGCGCATGACCACGCATCCCGAAAGCGGTGTGGCGAGCAGCATGGACAGCAGCGAGGCGAAGGCGCGCATCGAGGGGGAGTATGCAGCACCCGGCTGCCCGTCGCGTGGGGGAGCCCATGGAACCAAACCGGTGTTTCGTGCGTTGATTGGGGACGATGTCCGGGATTCGACTCGCGATGGTGGTGGTAGGTCTTGCGGCCGTGGGTGCGGCCGCGTATCCCGCGCTTTCCGAGGAGGAGACGGCGACCCCCGCCTCCGCCGATGCGCCCGCGCCGACGGCCGTCCAGACGTCGATGGTGGCGGCGGATCGCCAGACCGCGCAGGCCGTGGTCGATGGAGGGGATGCGCCCGACGAGGCCGAACCAGCCGATCCCGAGCGGGTGGCCGAGCCCGACGAGCCCCGAGACGACGCCGACCCGACCGAAGACGACGAGACCGAAGACGACGAGCCCGAAGACGACGACAGCCAGTGGGTGGGCCCGCCCGAGCTCATCCCCGAGTGCGAGGCCAAGCTCGATGCCGCGGGGGTCAAGTGGCAGGCCTCGCGGATCCCGTTGCACAAGACCAAGGGTGGGTACTACTGCGGCGCGGAGCAGATCGTGCGCTACCAGTCGGGCCCGGGGAAGATCCAGTGGGGGGGCAAGCCCAAGGTCACCTGCGGTGTTGCGCTGGGGCTGTCGAAGCTGGAGGCCATCGTGCAGGAGGAGGCGCAGCGGCACTTCGAGCGCCGGGTCAAGCGCATCGGCCACATGGGCACCTACAACTGCCGCGAGATGGCCAACTACC
>JAHZJA010001414.1 GCA_022601155.1 Deltaproteobacteria bacterium
CCTGGCGCACGGTAGGGATCATTGGCCACAAATTTGAAGTGGCTCGAAAGTACCCGACCCGTCATGCTGACGTCGAACCCTGCTCGAGGCACGTCTTGCCGATGGTAGACGCCTCGTAGGTTGACGTAATGACGTTTATCGGACGAAGGGAGAGCCCCCCGTGGCGGGCCTCATTGGCTTCGCCCCGATGGCGATCGAGGAGGGTGGTGGCAGGCTCCCGGTGGCAGGCCTCATTGGCTTCGCCCCGTGGCGGCCGTGGTGACCACGGCTTGGCCCGTCTCGCAGCCGCCCTGGACCGAGCGGATGGCCATGCAGGCCTGCAGGACCGCCGGGCCGCCCGCGCGATGGATCGCACCGTCGACCCCGCCGCCGCCGAGCAGCGGGCTGTTGGCCGCGTTGACGATCGCGTCGACGGACTGGGTGGTGATGTCGCCCTGGACGAGGGTGAGGCGGGTGGTGCCGATGAGGGTGTGCATGGCGGGTCGGAGCTCCGCACGGATCGACGGCCTCATGATATCGAATCGAGCTCCTCGCTTCGCTTGCACTGCGACGAGAGTGCGAGCGACGCGTGATCCATCGAACCGGGCATCGTACGCTGCCCATCACGGTGAATATCGCTGCACGAATCAGACGCTGCAACGGTGTTCCGAGCGATCGTGTCAGACTTCTGCTGCAACTCAGACCGCTCGGTGTGACCCGAATGGGACGGCAGAGAGGGCCGCCTCGATCGAGGTCTCGCCCGAACCGCCGGAGTCAACGTCGAGGCATTCGGTGCGGTGACTCCCGGGACAACGTATCCGTGACTCACAGCGGACTCGCTCTCTGCGCCAGGTGCCCCGTGCGCTAGACTTCGGCCGAACCCGCCCGGTTTCCGTTTCTTCGGTATTGCCGTGCGAGGCATGAGGTCGTGCCGGACAACAACGACAACTCCGAAGAGGTCGAAACTTCTTCCGTGGACCGTTCGGGTTCGGGCGCTGGTGCAGGAGATGTCATCGCTGACGTTGGGACGCCCCCCCGGATCTTCCTGAGCTACAGCCATCACGATCTTGCGACGATCAAGGAGGTCGAGCGGAGCCTGCAGAATGCAGGTGGGCACGTTTGGTACGCCGATGAGAGTCTCCGCGCGGGACAGAACTTCTCGGAGGAGATCGCACATGAGATTCAGTCCGCAGCGGTCGTGGCCCTTTGTGTCTCGCCGAATTCGGTGCGCTCGCGTTGGGTCAGGCGAGAAGTAGAGTTCGCCGTCAACGTCGATGTGCCCATCGTACCCGTGATGCTGACGGAGGTACGGATTCCATCGGCGCTTGACCTCCTTCTCGGCAACAGCGAACGAATTCGATGGGAAGTGCTCGATGCGACGGCGGAGCAGTTCGTCGCTGATTTGCGCAAGCAGATTCGCAAAGTCGCGACATCCGATTCGTCTGTGGGTCTCGCTCAGGGAGTACCGCGCGTGGGCGGTCCACCGGATTCGCTCCTCGAGCGGTGGTGGACGAGGCTCGTCGGCGCGTTCGGACGGCGATGGTGGTTGTTTGGATCCACCATGCTCATCCTGTATCTCGTGTATCTCGTAACCTTCATCGTGGTGCTCCGCCACGATGACGGTGCCGCCGCCCTGTGGTTCAAGGCCAATCCGGCGGTACACATTACCCACATGCTCTTGCTGCCGGTCGCGCTGAGCGTCGTCTTGTACCTCCATAGACTTCCCAGTGTCGTACGAATGTTGCGAGCCTCGGTGCCCTTGGTCCGAGTTCCCATCACGATGCTGGTGCTGCTGGTCGTCTGGACGTTCAATGTCGTTGGCTTCGTGGACGATCTGCATGCGGGGACCAATGAGCGCATCTGGGTTCCGATCGAAATCGGCAATGATGAGCTGCGTGCCGAGATGCTGGCCCGGCACCGCCGGTATGTGCGATGCATGGACGAGCTTCGTGACGGCCGTCCGGCAGATGACTGTGGCGGAGGTCCATGGAGCGGCACCCGCGAGGCGGCCTCCCATTTCAAGAGCGAGTACCGGTCCAGGATCCAGGAGGGCATCGGTCGGTCCAAGGTCTCGATCGTGCGTGATGGCAATGCGATTGCGTGGTTTGCCCCAATCTTGAGTCTCACGGCCGGTCTATGCGGGGCCTATGTCTTCGTTTTCGTCTACGGCGTGGTCTTTGGCGTCATTCGGTGCCGCTTCAGCCGAGATCCCCGGCACCGGTCACACGAGCCGGAACGAGCGACGATTGGATGGGCGTTCTTCGCATTGGTGATCTTCTCGCTGTGGTTTCCGCTTCGCCACGCATCGGACGCCTACATCAACTTCGACCCGATCGCGGTCGTAGAGAATCCGTCGATCATCATGTTCTTCGTCATGGCCGTCGCGGGTGCAGTTCTCCTCGCTCTACTCGGTACCAGCGAACGGCGAGTGCGGGCGGTCATCGTGGGCCTGGCCGGTACCGGGATGGTGTGCCTTGGTCTCGTCGTGCAATGGCGGCCTGAGTGGGCCTATGCCATCGGCGAGATCGTGGCGGGCCTTTCGTTGCGTTGGACGCTCATGATCTACACTCTCATCGTGATGTGCTTCCTCGCGCTCTCATTGCTGTACCTGGCATCAGAGCACCCGAAGCGCTGACACTGCGACTGTCCATTGCCAGCTCGGTGCCAACACTCGTGGCAGTGATCTCGCGTCGCTTTACGACGCGGAGTTTCGCAGTGGCCAATCGGTGGGCCAGGAGATGGCCCAGTGGCCCTCCGGGTGGTCACTCCTTGCACGGAACTGGCCGTCATCTGTCGATCGAAGGGCCATTTGGGCACCAATTCTCCTCGAGGGCGACGCCCGCCGACATCACAGGGCACCATGTGGCCCTGCGCTTCCGGCAGGTCTATTTCGATGGCGAGGGCAAGGTTGGCCGGATCGCGAGCGGCGTCGCGTCAGCACCCGGTCCGTGCTGCTCGAAGATGATGCTGTGATCGAGGACGCCCCGTGTGGGCTCCTCACTGGTGACGTTTGACGATCAGGGGCGCCGCGGTGGGCGCAATGCTGACTCGCGTTCATGGCCGCCACGTGCACACACTCGTTACCGGGCGGACAAGCCCCGCCCACACCCGTCTCCACGCCGTCTCCAAAATGCAGGCGCACCACGGGGAACAGCAGCGCACTCCCGAGCACTGCCCGCCCCCCGAAAACCCCCGTGATTATCCCTCTCTACGTTGAAAAGACGCGCGATGTCGAGGGTTTGGGAACCACGGGGCTGAAGTCTCGGGAGACTTCGGCCCGTCGGGCAACGCACCCCGACCACACGAGCAGTGCCCGGCAACATCACCGGACAGGCTCACGAGCACTCACAGCACGAACGGCACCAGCGCCTTGCGATGCGCCGGGTAGTCCTTGAACTTGTCCCGATACCAGCGGTGGTTCGCCAGCGCCCGCGGCCCGACATTCGCCGCCGTGTACAGCGCAAACGCGAGCCCCGGCAGCGACCACGTGGCGATGGCCCACCCCACCCACTCGAGGATCTCGCCCAGGTAGTTGGGGCACGAGATCAGCTCGTACAGCCACCCTCGCGGAATCTTGTAGCCGGTCTCGCCGGGCTTGCGTAGCGCCAGCAGCATTCGATCGGCCCGCTTGTTGATGGCGTATCCGGTGGCAAACACGGCCACTCCGATCAGCAGCCGCGGGTCCAGCAACCACGCGTCGGCGTAGTGACCCAGGTGCGAGATCCACCGCGCGTTGACGTAGGCATTGAGCCCGTTGAACGTCATGCCCAACCCCGCGATGAGCAGCGGCATCGGGCGGTGTCTCGAGTGCAAGCGGAACGGGAACACGAAGGTCCGGTGCACGTAGTGGAGCTGCCACAGCCCCATCAGAAGCAGCGGCACCCACTGTCCGCGGTGGTCCCCCAGGGCGAACACACCCAGGAACAGCAGCACGGCGGGACACTCCATGATGATCCAGCCAAGCCAGTTGGGCACCCGGGGGCCCCAGCCTGAACCATCGTAGTGGCGACCATAGGGCGCGCGCACCATAGACAGCGCGCCCAACGTGGCGAACGCCAGGCCGATCTCGACCCAGGTCAGGATGTGGTGCAGCGCCGCTTCGTCCACGCCGCGGAGCATCACCCACATTCGCGGGTAGGAACAGCCCAGGGCCGCAGTGCCCCGGCGCGACCGGGCTCACGTTGCCGTGACGGCGTGGTGGGTCAGCGCGTGCGTGGACTCGGTCTTGGGAGTGAGCACACCACGGGCCAGCATCCAGGCGTAGGCATCACGCAGGGTGTCCTCCAGCGGCCGAATGCTGTAGCCGAGCTCGCGGGCAGCCTTGCCATGGTCGTAGGCACAGCGCAGCCGCAGCGGCATCAGCGACTCGGAGGTGTAGAGGGGCTCGCCCTGGAGCACGCGGGCCGCCACGTCCATGAACGGCGCGCCGAGATTGGCCAGCCACACCGGAGCCTCCAGCCGCGGTGCCGCAACCCCGGTGATGGCGGCCGCCATCTTCGCGAAGTCTCTCAGGTGCCGGTAGTGCCCGGTCAGGATGTAGCTCTCCCCCGCACGCCCGCGCTCGGCCGCCGCGATCATCCCCGCCGAGACGTCGCGGGCATCGACGAAATCGAATCCGCCGTCGAACATCCCCGGCAGGCGCCGACGATACAGCTTGATGAGCACGTGCCCCATGCGCGAGGGCCGAAAGTCGAACGGTCCCATCACCGCGGAAGGGTGCACGATGACGGCATCGAATCCGTCGGCGACGGCGTCGCGAACGATGACCTCTCCATCGGCCTTGCTGACGTCGTACGCGGGAGCATGGCCTCGACGCACACGCGGGCGCGTCTCATCGGTGGGGACGTCGAACGGCTCGGGCTCGAACACATGGACCGAGCAGGTATGCACCATCCGACGTACCTGGGCTCGCCGGGCCGCGGCCACCACGTTGCGGACACCACCGACATTGACCGCATCGACCAGGCCGTTCATCGGACCGACGATCGAGATCTGAGCCGCGAGGTGATAGACCACCTCCACCCCGTCCAGCAGCGTGTCGAGGCCATCGCCCGTGATGAGGTCGCCGCGAACGAGCTCGATAGGCAGGCCCTGGAGAGGCTCGGGTGCTCCCGGCTCTCGCACCAGCGCCCGCACCTCGTCGCCCCGTGCGATCAGCTGTCGGATCAAGCTCGATCCCAGGTGACCGGTTGCCCCCGTAATTGCTACGCGCGCCATACGTCGTCCTCGATCGAGCCCGTTGCTCCGTCAGCCCGTCGCCGGGAGCGGTGATGACCGGCAAGGGCGCCCGGCCCGTTGCGTGGTGGGTCTACCTCGCGCATGAGTCGGGCGCCCATCACGAGTCCTGGACACTGGGGCTGCCCGCAGGGGTTGCGATGCCCGCCCGCTCCAGCCCATCGGCGCCCACGCGCTCGACATAGTGTCGCCAGCACACGGGCATGTACTCCTCGTCGCCCAGCGCGATCTGCTCGCCCTCGACCACCGCTTTGCCGCCCATGGTGCGGAGGTTGAAGACGGCCTTGCTCCCGCAGTGCTGGCAGGTGACCTTGACCTCTTCGATGCTGTCGGCGACCTCCATCAGGCGCAGCGCGCCGGGGAAGCCACGGGTCTGGAAATCGGTGCGCAAGCCGTAGCAGATCACGGGGAGATCCAGCCGCAAGGTCAGCATGCGGAGCTGATCGACGACACTGGGCGACAGGAACTGCGCCTCGTCGACCAGCACACAGTCGAGCCCACGAAACTGATCGAACGACAGCACCGTGTCGGCCTCGAGCATCACGTCGGCGTCTGCACGCAGCCCCGATCGCGAGGCCACACTGCGATCGCCAAAGCGATCGTCGAGCGCGGGCTTGGCCAGCGCCACCGTCTTGCCTTGCTTGCGGTAGTTGTGCGCGACCGCGAGCAGGTTCAGCGTCTTGGCACTGTCCATGGTGCCGTAGCGAAAGTAGAGCTTGGCCATCGCGAGTCCCAGGGCTGCTGCTGCTGCGACCCTAGTGGCGACGCCTCCCACCGTCAAACGACGCTCCGCTGCGTTTGGGTGACTTTGCCCGCGATCTGCGACAAGCTTGGCCAATGAAGACTGCATTGCGATGGATGGGACTGGCGGTCACGGTGGCGGCGAGCGGATGCCCGGGCGACGACGGTGGCTCGGCCGAGGAGACGGGGGTGTCAACGACCACCGGATCCGACAGCGGCACCCCCATGACCAGCAGTGGCAGCACCGGGCCCGCCACGGGCAGCAGCTCGGGAGAGGGAAGCTCGGGGCCCGCCACGGGTTCCTCCAGCGGGGTGGTCGACAGCTCTTCGAGCGGCGGCGGGCCGCTGTGCGACCCGCCCGTGGTCGGCGAATGGAACGCCTGCATCGACCAGGCCGGAGGCGTCGACAACACGCTGTGCAACTGGATGGGAACGCCCGACAACGTGGGCTTCCTCTTGTGCCTGAACTCCTCGGCGATCGAGGGGGCCAACGTGTGCACCATTCAAAACTGCGTCGATGCGTGCGACTGCTTCAACCCGCCCACCACGGGCACGGCCGAGGTCATCTGCGCGCCGATCCTCGCCAACGGCGACAATGCATGCGGCCTCGATTGCAGCGCGGGACAGACCTGCCCCGACGGCATGGAGTGTGGCGACGGCCTGTGCTTCTGGCCCCCTGCCGCCTAGCGGGTCTCGTCGCTGGCCTCCAAGACGGGGCCTGCCGTTGCCGCAGGGCTAGAAGTGGCCCTGCAGCGAGACGCTGCCCAGGCCGACCCCGACTCGTGGCCGACGCGTGCGGCGGCGGGCGGTAGTGGCACTGGTGGGTGCCGCTGACTTGCGACGGCTGGAGTTGAGCAGGATGGCCACACCGAGGGTGGCCAGGGCGGCTCCGGCGACCGCGGTGCCGAACACGATGGCCTCGGTGTTCCACACCCGGGGGCAGTCGCCCTCCGCGTCGCGGACGTCACACTGGCCGCCGAGCGTGTAGCCGACCTCGGTCTGCCCGAGCACGACGAACGCAACCGAGGCTCCCAAGCCTGCGGCGCCGACCCCCAGCGAGACCCAACCCCAGGGGCGGGCCGGCAGGCGCGACGGCACCTTCTCCAGCTGGAAGCTCTGGGTGTCCTCGATGCCCTCGACGAAGGTGACCTCGCGCTCCACCGTGATGAAGCCATCCTTGCTGATCCGGAGCACGTGCTTGCCGGGAATCACCGGGGCATTGAACGGTGTGGTGCCCTTGAGCTCGCCGTCGATGCTGACCTGAGCATCGACGGGCTCGCTGGAGACGATGAGCGTGGCCGGGCCCTGGGCGAGCGCATCGAGCTTGGTCCGCAGGGTGGAGGCGGCGGCATCGATCAGATCGCCCACTTCCACCACGCCGCAGATCTGGCAGCTGTCTTGGCTGGTCGCGACCTCGGCCCCGGTCTCGCCGTCGTACAGCACCACTCGGACGTCGTAGTCGCGATCTCGAGACTCGATGACGGTGCGCACCACATGGCTCGCGCTCGCCCCCCCTGCAATCGACATGAGGCAGCCGGCCTCCTTGCAGGTGGCGGCGCCCGGTGACGAGGCCAGGACCTGCTCGGGAGTCGTGACCGCGAAGTCACCCCGAGCCAGGCCCTCGACGAGGCGCCGGGTGAGCTCGGCCTGATCGGCCTCGGGCAGCGGCTCGCCCTCGACCGTCATCGGCAGCACGGCGGCGCGGGTATTGGCGTCGGAGTCGTCGGCCCCGGACGAGCCAGCCGACGACGCCTCTGGTGCGTCTACCGCTGCGGGCTCGGGTACCGTTGCATCCGGGCCAGCTGACGCGAGGGTCGGCAACCCGAATACGGACATACTGACCGCAGCCGCGAGGGCCCCGAGTCGTACTGGCCACGAGAGGCTTCGCTGCCCTTGGGGCATCCTGGGCGCAGCCTATCATGCTTGACCCGGGCGTCACCACCGGCGCAGGGTGAGGCAGTGGTCTCGCTGCCTCGCACGATGCATCGTTGGGCCCTTGCCCCATTGTGCTCGGCGTTCATCGCTGTGTCGTGTGGAGACGGTGGAGGCTCCGCGAGCGCTCCAACCCCCTCCAAGGGGCAGGTGAGCGCCACCGCGGCTCCGGCCAAGACCGACGCCCGCTGGCGCTTCCGGCCGAGCCTCGAGCAGAGCCTGCCGCCGGGCGCCGTGGCCGAGCCGGTGCTGGAGCTCTCCGAACCGCGGCAGATACGGGCCTTGGTGCTCGCGGCCGTGCTCCGGCCCAACGCCGAGCACGTGGAGATCGAGCGCTATTCGTTCGAGCAAAACCCCGACGGAGAGTCCCTTCGGTTACTACAGGACGGCGAGGCGATGCTCCGGCTTCGACCCGGAGGCACCCGGCACCCCGAGCTCGCGGAGATTCGCCGACGCCTGGCCGCGCCGCGGGTGGTGCTGACTCGACCCGTCGGTCTGGACGTTGCCGAGCCCGGTGATCTCATCGAGCGAGTCTCCACCGCGCTGGCCACGATGCAAGACACCGCCAAGGATCCGCGTGCGCGCGTCGAGGCTGCCGCGACCGCGGTCCGTGGCATCGATGACGCCCTGCTGCTGGAGCACGACGCGATGGGAGAGCTGGCCGCCCTCATCGTCCCCATGCCCGCCTCGACCGCGGTGACCCGCGATTCCGAGCGCCGGGCGACCCTGCTCGTTGCCGCGGACGGTCGGTCGATGCAGCTGGGGGCGCAACGCAAGTCGGACGGATGGGTCCTCGTGTCGATGAGCCCGCCTCGTGCGGCGCCCAAGGGCGACTGACCGACACCCGGCGCGGGCACTGGCAGCCCGGGGTGAAACCCCCCCGTGGCCAGAGCACCGCCCCAGTGCTCCAACCACACGGGGATCTCACCCCGGACCGCCAGCGCCGTGCCCGTCGACGCGTGCGCTAGTCCGCCACGGGCAGCCCGCTCGGCACCGAGGACGGCACCAGGGGGGACAGATCGGTGGCGCTGTCGGCCGTGAGCGTCTCGAGGAAGATCTCGATGCTCGTCACGCCGTTGCCACCCCGCCCCAGGCGAGCGCCCGTGCGGCGACTGATGGTCGCGATGATCGCCTCGGTGTTGTCGAGCACCATCGACCACAACGCTTCCTCGTCGACGTGCTCGGTGACGTCGTAGCGACGCAACGAGCCCGCCGGGTCGACATAGTGTGCGATGTGATCGCGCAGCTCGGCGAACTGCCCCGCGTGGCCGAAGGGACCGGTCAGCTCCACGTTGAACAGCGGCGGGGTACGGAACGCCCAGCGGTCGCGCTGGTTGCCCGTGACCTGCTCACGCCCGAAATCGTCGGCACCCGAGGGTCCATCACCCTTGCCGGGCCCCAGCTGGGCGAGACCCGTGTTGTGGTGGCGAAAGTCGGAGAACGCCGAGCCCGAGTGGCAGCGCGCGCAGTTGTCGAAGAACAGCAGCGCGCCTTCGAGTTCGTCATCGCTCAGCGCGTCGTCGTCCCCGGCCACGAAGCGCTCCCAGGGGCTGTCGCGTGACTCGAAGCCCGCGATCTCGAACGCCGCGATGGCATTGGCGGCATGGGCGAAGGTCATGTCGTCGAATTGGGTCCCGGGGTAGGCCGCCTCGAACATCTGCACGTAGCTCGGCACCCCGCCCAGCCGGTTCATCAGCGCCGCCCAGATGGCCGTGAAGTCTCCATCGGGAATGTCGGCGAGCTCGTTGTCACCGGGCTGGCCTCGCATCTCCTCACGCGAGGTCACGGGGAACATCGCCTGGGCCGAGACGATCCCATGGTCGAAGACGGCGACCATCTCCGGGGTGATGTGATCGCCCGCGGGGGTCTGGATCCGACCATCTTGGCGGGAGACTCGACTGTCCCAGAACATGGTCTCGTAGGTGTGCAGGTTGAACAGCGCCGGAGCGTTGCGCGGGACGATCGGCCCTCCCGTCCGCAGGTGCCCAAGGCCGCTGCCGCCTTCGCCCCGCGGCAACGCACGATCGTCGTCGCTACCGATTGAAGGGTGGTGGCAGGTCAGGCACGAGATGTTCTCGTTGCCGCTGAGGATCTTGTCGAAGGCCAACGCCTGGCCCAGCGCGTACATCTCGGTGGACACCGCAGGTGCGGCCGCGATGGGTTCGATGTCGCCGTCGTCGATTTCGTCACGGACGCGCTCGATGAGCTGCGGCTGACCGGGACCACGATCTCCGCGAGGATCGGCATCTGCTCGGTCGTCGGATGGTCGATCACAGCCGGGCACGGTGGCCACAAGAGCGATCCAGATGGGTACGGATGGGATGTGCGAGGGGTCGTTGTTCATTGGGTGTTCGGTCGAAACGGGGGGGCACGGTGGGACGGGCGTGCAGTACGGCATGCAAAAGCAACCGACGTGCCCCTTCTCACTTATCGATGAAGCCCTGCGATTTCGCCGAAGTGGCCGCGGCGCCGGCCTAGCCGGTCCAGACGCGCACGAAGCCACTGCGAACCTCGCAGGGCGCAATTGCGGATCTCGCCGATCCGCGCAGATTCAGCCTGTCGCTACTGACCGACCTTGCCCTGGCGCTGATAGATCTCCACCCACTTTTCGTGCTCGGCCACGGTCTTGCTGAACTCGTGGGTGCCGTCGTTGCGCGACACGAAGTACAGGTAGCGCGACTTCTTGGGAGAGAGCACGGCCTCGAGTGCGGCCCGACCAGGGTTGGAGATGGGTCCCGGCGGCAAGCCCTCGTGGGCGTAGGTGCTATAGGGATTGTCCTTGTCCCGCAGATGGATCCGCCGGATCCGCCCCTCGAACTTCTGACACGCCGCGGACTTGTCCGTGGGCACCACACACCCGTACACGATGGTGGGATCGGTCTGGAGTAGCTTGGGCTTGAAGCTGGAGAACCGCAGCCGGTTGAGGAACACCCCGGCGATGAGCGGCCGCTCGTGACGCGCCGCCGTCTCCTTCTCCACGATGGACGCCAACACCACCACCTCGTGGTCGCCCCAGCCCAGCTGCTTGTCGAGCTGTCGTGCTTCGGTGCGATAGCGACGACGCAGATCGCTGAAGACCTTGCGGTGCCGCGACACCAACCGGGTGAGCACCTGCGCGGGCGTGGCCTTGGCCGCGAACTTGTAGGTGTCGGGGAACAGGTAGCCCTCGGCGGTGGGGCCCACGATGCCCAGCTCGTCGAGCAGCGCACGGTCCCGCATGGCGGCTTCGAGCGACTCCACATCGCACAGCCCGGCCTCGGCGATGATCTGCGCCACTTCGAGGATGTTCTTGCCCTCGGGAATGGTGACCGACAGCTCCTCGGCCTTTTGTCGGCGCTGGAGCTCCTCGAGGATCTGCGTGGGCGTCATGTTGCCCGCAAACCGATGGGGCCCGGCCGTCGTCTTGCGGGCTGCGCCTTGCTGCAGCACGAACAGCTTGAAGTAGCCCGACTCCTCCTCGGCAATGACCTCGTGCTCCACCAGCAGGTCGAGCACCTGGGGAAACGATGCCCCGCGCGGAACCTCGAACTCGATGAGCTCGGCCGACCCGGTGCCGGGACGCTCGGGGTAGGCCACGAGGCGATCGTAGGCACGGCTGAGCGCCCACGCGGCCAGTCCAAGCGCGAGCACCACCACCACCAGCGCCCATCGCTGCGAGCGTCGCGAGCGACGTGGCTTCCACCAGGGACGACGCCGCGCGGTCATGAGGAGGCCCCCGCAGTCGGGCGAGCGTCGAGCCAGCCCTGCAAGATGTGCTGCGCCGCGAGGGCATCGATCTTCTTCTTGCGACGAGCGCGGGAGACATCGGCCTCTCGCAACACACGCTCGGCCACCGCGGTGGAGAAGCGCTCGAACTCGCGCCAGACCGGCAGAATTTCGTGCGAGGCGGTCACGTACACCTCGGGCGCCATTTCCTGCACGATACGCTTGGCCTTGAGCTCGTTGGTGCCGTTGGCATAC
>JAHZJA010001415.1 GCA_022601155.1 Deltaproteobacteria bacterium
CCGCGATCGCGCCCGTGAATTTTCCACGAATGCAGTACCGCAGCCGTTCGAGGCGAAACGTCGCGCTCGCCCCGCCGGTGACGGCATCGAGCGGAACCCCGCTCGAATCGGTGCGGTGAAACTTCGGAACCATGAGCATCACGGTGTAGTTCGAGCCTTCGAGCAGGCCGGGGAGGGTGAACGTTCCATCCTTCGTGGTCTTTGTGGTGCCTTGGGTCTCACCGCGATAGGTGATCGTGAGCCCGGCGACCTCCTCAGTACCGGCTGGCGAGACCTTCCCCTGGGCGGCGACCAGGGTTCGTGCCACCTTGAAGGCCAGCGGGAGCGTGGCGGGCAGGGCCTCGACGTCGAGCGAACGGGGTGTGACCCGATGATGCGCCGGGGCGCCGATGGTGACGGTGTACTTCCCTCCCTGGAGCAGGTTGGTGAGGGTGAACGCTCCTTTGTCGTCGGTCTGGGTCGACCCTCGGGTGGGGCCCGAGCACTTCACCTGGAGGCCCGCCCGCCCGGCGTGTGGACCCGCCTCGACTACACCGCTCAGGCTCGTGGTCTTGCGTTCGAGGTGGAACGACAGCCGGGACTTCGTTGACTCCGGGCCGTCGATGGGAGCGTTGGCGGGGTGGAAGATGTGGTGAGCCGGGCACAGCGGTGTGATCGTGTACTGCCCCCCCTCGTACAACCCAGGCAAGGAGAATGAGCCATCATTGGCGGCCTTGGCCCTGCCCTTGGTCGGGCCTTCGTACTCGATGATGATCGAGCTGCCTCCGACGTTGAGCTCGACCTCCTTTGCGAAGGTCAACACCCCCTCGAGTTCGACCGTCCTGCGGGTGGCCGTGAAATCGACCGCCGTCATATTCGTGGTGAGATTGGGGATGTCGCGCTCGACGGGGGTGATGTCATGGAACGGAATGTGGGCCGGCCTGATGGTGTAGCTGCCCCCCCGTTCGAGCCACGGGGTCGCGTAGGAGCCGTCAGCGCGGGTCGTCACGGTGCCGGTTGTCGTACCCGTATAGGTGATGGTGACGCCACCGCACGCCTCGTCAGTCGCGGTTGAGAGCTGTCCCCCGATGTACTTCCCGCTGACATAGGGGCATCGCACGATGACTTGCCCTAGCCCCGAGGTGTACAGCAACGTTCCGCTGGCGACTACGGCGGTGGTGACGGCCGCGGCCTCGGGACTGACGAGCTGAGCCAGGTAGGCGACGCTGCCGATGATGGCAGGACCGCCGACGGCGGCGGCCTGGAGTGTTGCCCACCAACAGGGACTGGGGATGGCCTCGCTGCCCATATCAGCTCGCCTGGGCGACCGCGGCGAGGGCCTGTTGGTGTTGCATTGCACCGAGGTAGAGCGCACGGACTCGCGTGGCTTCATCGGTACTGTCACCCAGGGCTCGCTGGGCCCACGGCAGCGCAGCGGCGGTGTCGAACCCGGGGCCAAGGATGAACATCAGTCGAACGAAGGCCCCGGCACCCGCGGCCGAGACGAGCCGATACTGCTTCGCGCGAGCGATGCCATACCTGATGGCTTGCACGATGTCGTGCTCGTCGAGCAAGCGACAGTGATGGGGCAGGTGCAGGCGAAGGTCGTCGACCATCGCCCCCACGAAGCGTTCGGCAGCGGCACTCTCGAGTGCCGAGATCTGTTGTGATCGGATGATGAGCATGACGCGATGGGAGCGGCCCCTTGATGTGCACCGCCAACTGGGTTGGCGGTGCGCATCAAGTGGGCTGCATGCAAGACGGTGGAATCAACGAAGAAGCAGAAGCCGGCCGATCCAGTGTGGCCTGGAACGACGACGAGTCCACCAGGGCTCGCGGAAATTCGAACCGAAAGCGACCCCGGGTGCCGACTGGTGTCGCGCGGCAGTCTTCCCCCGCGGGGGCGTACTCAGCAGCTCAGGTGCAGGGCCAGTTCCTCGACGAGTCGCTCGCCCATCCTCTCGTGGGTGGCCACGGTGGGGTGTCCGTCACACCTTGTTCCGACCCAATCGACGTAGATGTTGGTCGTTGCGAGGTTCAAGTACGCCAACAGCGAGGCCGCGTTGTTCGAAGAAGAGCTCATGCGGCTCCAGGACGAGACAACGGGCTCCGTGCTCCCCGCGTGGGACGGCTACGATACGCCGGTGCAGCTGGGAGAGCCGGGGGTCGAACCCCGGCACGCTGAGCCTCGACGACAGGCTCCGGATCATCTGGGCACACCGGCCTCTGAGTGGCTACCGACCGCCCGAGATCGAAGCCGCGGCAGGCGGCCCGAGCCAACGACCCACTCCACCGAAGACCCCCCGTTTCTCAGGACGGGAACGGCGCCTAGTCGAGCCCGCAGCCAGGTCCATCATAGGTGATGGACCCAAAGTCACCCATCTCGCAGTCGCACTCCATGAACTCCCCGGTGGGCTGGCAGTTGGTGTTGGCGAAGGACACCGTCTCGCAGCAGGTGCCTTCGTCCGTCGACTCGCAGGTCGTTCGCTGTCCCTCCGTCCCATTCTCCATCGAGCAGCTCCACAGCGGCGGGAACGAGTAGGAGGGCTCGGGAAGATCGGGCGAGGAAGTCGTCGTCACCATGATGATCGGGGTGGGATCGTCTTCGGTTAGGCCGTACTCGGCCGGATCGTTGAGGCAGCTCTCCTGGAACGCGAGGTAGTCACGACTGAAGAACTTGCGTGCCGCCTTCACCACCCCGTTGCACTTCTCCGGGTCGGGAGACTGGCTGACCGAGATGCTGTAGCGATTGTCGATCTTTCCCTCGGCCTGCGCCTCCCCCGGGCCACCGTTCCCCCCGCCGTTTCCACCGAGTTCACCGCCGATCTCACCCTCGAAATCGATCGAGGGTTGGTACGTGCAGGCGTCTCCGAACAACGCGTACACGATGTCCATGAAGGCGGCGACGGTGTGATGGTCGGCCGCGAGATCGTAGCACTGGGCGTCGTAGGTGACGTCTCCACCCCCGCCGCCGCTCGGAGTGGAGCACAGCAGGCTCGTGTCCTCGTCGGCCACGCTTGCGGCAGACGCTGCTGAAATTGCGCTCGGTGTACTGCTCGATCTCGATCCGCAGCGCGGGCTCCCATCCGGCATTGGGATCGCCCCAACTTGGTGCGCCCGACCCAACTACGGAGCGTTGCCCTCGAAGTCGGCGACGTATTCTCCAGAGTCCGAAAGGTGGGCGAACTGACGAACGATTTCGTGCCCCATCTGCACCGCGGCAGTTGCGTCCTCGCCCAAGCCCTCGGTGCTCGCCATCTCGTTGCTGAAGGCTGTGAATGACATCGAGGCGAGGAGATTCCTGAAGGGACCGGTCATGTGCGTCCCATCGTTGCTGAACGCGACATCGGGATGGCTTTCATAGTACCGGGCGACAGCGGAAAACAGAGGCAGGTAGGTACGATTGATCCCGCTCGCGGGGTACTTCGCAACCACCATGAAGGGCTGGAGCAGATTGTTGGAGATCGACTCTGCGTCCGCAGGGATTCCGTTGCCGGGCTCGAATTTCGAGTAGATCATGCACTGGACATCGTATGAGTCCAGTAGGTCATTGGCGGTGTCTTCCCAGTTGCGAGCAAGCGCGAGGTAGTAGGTATCCGCGCTCGCGTCCATGACGGCGACGGCCTCAGCGGCTCCGATATCTCCAAGGGTTCGGCCTGCCTCGTGCGTGACGCGTTCAGAGATCGACGTGTGGCCAGAGCTCTCCAGCAAGGCACTGAAGGTTTGATTCCAGCCGACCTCCGTGCTGGTTCCAGCCCAGAAGAAGCCGATTGCACCAGAGTCCGGTACCTGCTGCGGTGCCAGCTTCACGACTCCGGAGTAAGGACCGTCGTAGTGCGTCGTGCTCATCTCGGAGTAGACGAGTTCGTTGACATCATCACCGATAGAGTCCAGCAAGTCTCCGCCGGAGGGCAGGGTCTCGCTCGGTAGGTCCGCGGGATTCTTCCCCGTGTAGAAGACATACAAACCCATCGCGGCCGCGACAGCGTACTTTTCCTCTACTGCGGACGACGCGAAGGCCTCTACCTCCGACAATTCATCCAACATCGGTCCAACGGGAGCCACCTGCGACGATGTCCCCCTTCCGACGCGGTAGCCCAGTTCCGTCTCGACTGCGCCACGATGGGCGTACACGACCGGGGTTCCGTCTTGGCCGACGACCGTTTGCACGATGGGGCTGACCCCATTGTAGTAGAACTCGGGATAGTTGGTGATTTGCGGACGATGTCCGACAATGACGACGCTGTCCCAGGAGTCGAGAGCCAGTAGATCGAGGGTTCCGGCTTGATGCTCGGCGCTCCAGTAGCTCTGGTGAAGCATCGTGCCGGCGGTGTTGTGCCCCTGGACGACTGCGTCAGGGTTCTCGGTCTTGAGGAGTGCTTCGAGCTGCTCCGCCACAGCTCCTAGTGAAGTTTGCTCGTCGGGATCAAAACCGATCAGTAGTACCCGTTCCACGGCTTGTGGTTCAAAGCCCCCCTCGCCGGTTCCTCCGGTTCCCGCGGTTCCGTCCGGGTCTGCGGTGCTAACGCCGGTTTCGGTGTTCCCGCTCGTTACCGTACCCGAGTCGTTGGCGCTCGTCCCCGTATCGTCGCCTCCAGAACTCGAGGTGCCGGCTGGACTCGCACCTGCGTCACCATCCGAACAACCCGTTCCCAGTCCGAGCAGTGCGCTCAATCCGAACGCAAGGCCGGCGGCCGTGTTCCAGCGTCGACCTCGGTTGGTCAGAGCCACCTCCTTCGGCGAAATCATGCACAGGAACATACTCGATTGCGGTGTTCGAGATGCGAACGAGAACGTGCCTCCTCGCGATATCATCGAATATTGATCGGTCGGACCGTGACCGCCCTGGGGGTCAGGCGCCCCGTTTGTGCAACTGGTCGCCAACAACGCCGCCGACCTCCGCGGGACTACCTGGCCTGTTCCACGCCTCGCGTGACGACACGACCTTGCCTCTGTGCTCATCCGACTCGGGGCGGGGGTGAGGCACCTCCGAAAAGGGGGGATCCAGGCCCCAAGCTGAGAATCGAGATCCTCCGTGTTGGCCACTGCCCACCTCGAGTGTCCTCGATTTCTCAGACAGGTTGGTTAGGCCACGCGTGACCTTCGGGCAGGGGTAGAGGACTCGACGTCAGCGGGAGGGCGGTACCGTAGGGTGGAGTGCAGTCGGTCCGGTTGTAGACTCGGCGCGGCCGAGGTCGACATTCTTGCGTCGCACGAACGGCTCGCCATCGCTACTGAGCACGGATTTCTGCCCGAGGACTTCGACGCCAGGATGGACGCGATCCATCTGAACCTCGCCGAGCAACAGATCGACAACGACAACATGGAGGCGATCCAGGCCAGCGTCTTCGACGAGCGTGGCTTCGCGCAGGACAACCTGAAGTTTCCAACAGCTTCATCACTTGCGTCACGCGTGCACGCGATAGCCCGGCGCGGCGGGGCTATAACCGCTCTGTTCACGTCGCCGCTGTCGTTCTCCTGCTGCAACGCGATCGCAGCAACGCAAGGCGTTAGCCGCTTCCGCGGGCACGGGGCCACGGTCGCCCCGGCTCGGGTTCCAGCCGCTCGGGCCGACGCTTGGGCGCCGGCAGTCGATTCCACGGAAGGCCGTGCAGCGTCAGCCAGGGCTCTAGAGTTTGTGGCAGGTGTCGATCGGGGAGCCCAAAGCGAGTCTGAGACAAACAGCGCGTTTGCACAGCTCGGGTGCCACGCGCTGTTTGCCGTGCGTCCGTGAGCCCGCTCTACCCGGCGGGGGCAGGGACACTAGCGGAGCCAACCCGCAGGCGCATTGGCTGTGCGTCGTGAATAACGAAGCCGTCCAACACCCGCTACGCCCACGCGATCTTGATGCTGCGGAGCGCGGCAATGAGGTCGCTACGAGCGGCCTGCAGCACCCGGTCGGAGCGGCGGGACGCGGGTGACAGCAGCCACAGCGGCGGGCCTCTCTCGAGCCGCTTCTCCTGACGGAGGCGACGGTCCTCAGCGGCCACGAAGGCAGGCAGCGGCGCGCGGCCCAGGCCGGCGATACACGCGTCTCGCATCGCGGGGAGAGACCCGCACTCGATGGCGACATCGGCATCCCGCGGAACCACCCTGAGCCAGCGCAGCGAATGACGCGAGCGGAGCTCCGGCGACGGTGCGATCCAGGGGCACGGCGCTCGCCGATCGTGTACGGCCCGGAAGATGCCCAAACGAGCCCGTCCGAGCCGACTTCCGCGCAGCGACCCTGATGGCTCCTGACTCGGGCGCAGCGCGAAATCGATGTGGCCAGGGTCGAGGTGTTCCTCCGCATCGCTGACGTGCACAGTCACGCGCTGCTCCAATCCGGCGACCGCGATGGCTCCCATGAGGAGGGGCAACAAGATGTCGCTCGTGGTGATGACGAAGCGTTGCTCGCGGGACCGTCGAAGGGTGAGTAGGAGGTCCTCGATTTCGGCGACACTGTGGCGCATACCGTCGACCTTCTCCGCGATGGACCGCCCCACGGCGGTTGGTCGAAGGCGAGCGCCGCGGAGCAGCACGGGGGTCCCTATCGCGTCCTCGAGGCGGTCGATTCGTCTCGAAACGGTCGTGTGACGAAGACCGAGCTCGGATGCCGCCCCGGCAAGCGTGCCCGTACGAACGAGCGCCTCCACGGCTTGCAGGTCCTTCCAGTCGATGTGCACTGAAGCACATCTTCTGTGCGTCTAGCGGAGTTGTCAACGCCGGAAGCTTGACCCACGCTCCCTGTCATGAGCGTCGCCCCTGTCATCCACCAAAACGCGGCCATGCCGTGGACAGCACTCGCGCCCGGGATCGAGATGCAGATCTTCCACGCCGACGCGGAGACGGGGGAGTGGACGGTGAAAATCTTCATGCACGCGGGGAGTACCCTGCCGCGGCATCGCCATGTCGGTGCATCCGAGTTCTATATTCTCGACGGACGCGGCACCCACGAAGAGGCCGGGAAGTTCGAGCCGGGCACGTACGCGTTCGAGCCCGCGGATGCCCTCCACAGCCCCGTTCATGTCCACGAAGACGTGAAGCTCTTCATGGCGAGCTACGGGCCATCCGTGTTCCTCGAGCCCAGCGGAGACACGCTCTACGTCGGTGACGCGACCTACTTTGCCAAGCAGATGGAGCGGGGACCGCTCGCGCGAGCCGTGAAGCGATTCTTCTTCATCACGGTCTGGAAGCTATTCACGGGGAAGAACTGACCATGGAGAAGGACAACTTCCTCGTCGCAACGAAGGGGATTCCCGAGCATCCGATCGCGGGCGTCGACGGTGTGCACACCAAGCCGCTACATGTGATGACGGGTTCGAGCGTCTGGTCCGCTCTCCTCCG
>JAHZJA010001416.1 GCA_022601155.1 Deltaproteobacteria bacterium
GGTCACCATGACGAGCGTCAACGCGGCGAGCAGCTGGTTGGTCGTCCCGAACAGTTGCCACAGTGCGAGGCCAGCGGGTCGGGTCACGACCGCACCACCCACCTGAACATCGACCTCGTAGAACGCGAACACGGCGATCACCCCGCACGCCGCGGCCGAGGCCACGTAGCGGTTTTGGGTGAGCGGGATCCGGAACGTGGCGCCGATCTCCTCGATGTTGAATCGCAGCAGCCGGGTCGCCGAGTCGAGGGTGGTCAGCGCGAACGAGACCACCACCATGGCGATGAGCGCGGCCGAGACGTCGGCCGGGAGCCCGAGGCTGACCAGGAAGGATGTCGTCCCTTGAATGAAGGTATCGATCTTCTGGGGGAGCGCCTGAACCCCGGCCCAGTCGTGATAGATGCCGTGCCACTGCTCCGGTGAAGCGATGCCGGCCGTGCACGCCAGCGTGGCCAGCAGGCCCAGCAAGCTCTCGCCGATCATCGCGCCATAGCCGACGGGGCGGGCATGGGTCTCCTTGTCGAGCTGCTTGGCCGTGGTGCCCGAGCTCACCAGCCCGTGGAAGCCGCTGGCGGCTCCGCAGGCGACCACGATGAACACGAAGGGAACGATGGACGGGGCGCCCTCGGGGGAAAACCGGGTGGCGGGCGCGGCGAACTCGTGGCCACCCAGCAGCAAGCCCAGGTACGCCAGGCCCACGCCGAGGTACAGCAGCAGGGCATTGAGGAAGTCACGCGACTGCAACAGCGCCCAGACCGGCAGCACCGAGGCGATGAACGCATAGCCCAGCAGCAGCCAGGTCCAGGTGCCCGCGCTGGGCCACATGGAGGCGGGCAGGCCGAGCGTGGGCAGCTGCATGCCCAGCCCGATGCCCAGCAGCTCGAGCGCAAAGCCGACGACGGCCACCCACACCAGCGGCACGCCGCGGCGATACAGAAGGTAGCCGCCGATCATCGCGACCACGATGAGCAGCGCCGAGGGCAGCACGGCCTGGGGATAGCCGGGGTGGCCCGGGGCCAGCTCCAGGGAGAACAGCCGGGCGATGACGTAGACGAACACGCCCATCGCCAGCGCGACCCCAAAGAAGATGATGAAGTGAAACAGCGTCCGCGCGCGGGGGCTGATGACGTCGCGTGCGACCTCGCCGACCGATGCGCCGCGATGGCGAACCGACAGCACCATCGCCGACAAGTCGTGCACACAGCCGACGAAGATCGCTCCGAACACCACCCACAGCACCGCGGGGAGCCAGCCCCAGATCACCGCGACGGCAGGGCCCAGCATCGGCGCCAGCCCGGTGATCGACGCGAAATGGTGCCCGAACAAGATCGCGGGCCGCGTCGGCAGATAGTCGACGTCGTCGCGCATGGTGTGCGCGGGCGTCGGCCGATCGGGATCGAGGGCGAACACGTCCCGGGCGAGGAATCGCGAGTAGACGCGGTACCCGACGTAGTAGGCGGCGAAGGCGCAAAGCGCAACGGCAGCCGGACCCATCGGGGAGAGGTTGTACCCCGGCGCGCGCCGCCGCGGGGGCGACAATGGCGAACCCGCAAGGGGATCCCCCTGTGATCCACGCCAATCTGCGCGGGGTCACCCGCGATGACGCGGCGCCGCAACGCGCTACGATGTGGGTATGGACGGTGCACGATTGCTCGGCGTATGCCGCCGCGCCTGGGCGTTGAGCGCGGCGCTGTGGCTCCCCGGCTGTGTGGTCGAGGTGCCCTCCGAACGCCAGCCGCACCCCTGCGACGACTTGGCCTGCTCCGACAATGGGTTTTGTCGCGATGGCGAGTGCTTTTGCGAGCGTGGCTACCTCGGCAACCCGTACGCCATCCACGGCTGTCAATCGACCGCACCGGGCTCGGCGTGCGGCACCACCTGTGGACTCAACGCGTGGTGCGACGACGGGGCTTGCGTTTGCGAGCAGGGGTTCGTGGCCATCTGCGGGACGGGCGACTGCCTGTCGCTGGGTCAGGTGTGCGACGGAACGCCGCACTGCGCCAACCAAGCCGACGAGGCGCCACAAACGTGTGCACAGCAGGTGGTTCAACAATGGTCTGTCGTCGATGAGTGCGACGATGGGGTCGATGTTCAGTGGCGCCTGTTCTCACGTGATCGCGACTGGGCCTGGCCTGCGGCCGACTTGGTGTTCGTGACCGATGCATTGGGCGTGTCGAGCCACGAGGAGATCGAGTGCCAAAAAGGTGAGCGCATCTGCTTTGGCGGCGATGCCGATGGCCTGACGTGGGGTGTGGGGATCGATGGCCTGGCGGAGTGTGACGACTGCTGTCTTTTGTGCAGCGAGCAGCCCATCGATCTGGGCTTCGTCGCGTGTGAGTGAGGTTGCCGACCCGAGCCCTGGTTTGATTCGTGGGTTTCGCGACGCGGGCGTGAGCCGACGCCGTCGCGTGGCCCGTGCGGGGCCGTCGGAGTCATCTTTACGGGTGCGGGTCCAGGTGGCATAGTCCCCCGCGCCCAATCGCGGGTGACCGGCGGTGCCGGTCCTCGCGAGCCCACTTTGGCCCGATTGTCGCGATAGCCATGACAGAGATCGCTCAGCTGTTCGAGTCGGCGCTCCGACACAATCAGGCGAAGGCCGCGATGGGGACGGTGGCTCGGATGCCGCCCGAGACCACGCTCCGGGAGCTGCTCGAGTCCGATGCAGGCGCGGCCATGCGGGCGCTCAGCCTCCGTGATCTCGCGACGGCACTGCGCGATGCAGGCTTTCGCCCTCGCGGCACGCTCAACATCCCACGTCGTGCGACCTCGCAGACGGCAACGGGCACGGGCGGGCGCAAGCGGGTGGTGGCGCCCACCAGCGAGCCGGTGTGGCCCGAGAGCCGCGAAGAGCGGATCTATCGTCGCATCTTGGATGCAATGGCCGACGAGCCGTTGACCATCGGACAGCTGGGCAAGCGCCTGGAGCTCGACGTCGCCGAGCTTCGTGGCTACCTCAACTGGATGAAGAAGATGGGCAAGGTCGTCAGCTCCGGCCGCGCCCGGGCTACGCGGTACACCGCGAAACCCGAGTAGCTCGGGGCGCGTCAGCCGACGATCGGTCGGCGTAGGTCCTGCGGTGGGGTGCCCGCAGAGCCGACGATCGGCCAGCCGGAGTCCGACGGCTCGAGCCCGGGCCGAAGGTGCGTGGCCCGGCGGACCGCGGAGCGAAGGCCCGTGGCCCTCGCTCCCTTCCCGCGCGGTTGGCTGCGCTGCCGACTCCCGCCGCCGCGCTCACTCGGTCAAGTATTCGAACGCGAGGCTGATGGTGTCCTTGTCGAACGTGACGCGATCCAAGACGCCATCGCCATTGGTCCCAACCGGGAACTCGAACCGAAACTGGGTCGTGGGGTTCCCTGCGGCATCATCGGCTGCGACGGCCTCGGTGACGTCGAAGATCTTGGTCTCCTGCGTGGCGTTGTCGGAGAAGATCCCCAGGTCCGACAGGGCGGGAACATCGGCCGCCATGAACTCGGTGGCGAATTCCACATCGAGCGCGTGGATCTCACCCAGGGAGGGGAGGGGTCCGTAGGGGTCCCCGCCGACGCTGGTTTGGTCGGCGTAGATGGTCGCCGAGAACACCTGCTTGGAGGCGCCCCGCAAGATCGGCATGTCGAAGGTCATGACCCCGACCTGGACCGCATCGAACTGGGTATCACCCACGTACACGTCGTTGTCGTTGATGCCGTTGACGGTGGGTCCGGTCATCCCCGTCAGCTGATCCACGAAGGGCACCTGCAGCTGGACCACGCGCCACGTATAGAAGTTGGACATGTAGGCGGACTCGAGCTGGTTGCCTGCCGCATCGGTCGCCGTGGTCGCGATCGTAAAGGTGTACTCGATGGCGTCGAGGAAGGGTTCGTCGTCCCCCATCGCGTACGGCAGGGGGGCGTTGGGCACGACGGTCAGCTCGGTGTCGTCGTCGCTCCACATCATCACCGCGTCGCCGATGTTTGGCGTCTGCCAGGCGGCTTGGGTGGAGACACGGTCCATCGGCTCGCTGAAGGTGATGACGATGGTGGTGTCGGCCCAGACCCCTTGGGTGCGCGCGGCCGGGGTGACGCTACTGACGGTGGGCGGCGTGGTGTCGGGGGTGCCGGTGTCGTCGGGCGGCCCGGCGGTGGAATCGGCCCCCGTGCTGGGGAGCGTGCCCGTCTCCGCGTCGGTTGCTCCCGACGTCGCGTTGCCCGTGGGATCGGGAGTCTCGGTGCCGGCCGTGCTCGAGCCGGTCGGGGTGCCCTCGGTATCGCCGCCCACGGGGTCGGGGCTGAAGCAGCCCGTGGTGAGGGTGGCGCAGCAAAGGGCGAGCAAGTAGTCACGATCGATGGACATGGTCAGCGCTCCAGTCTTCAAGGATGTGGCGCGACCAGCGATGCCGGGCGGCCTGCGTCTTCACTACCACAAACCACGGTGGGCCAATCGCGTCTGGGGTCGTCCCCGCGCGGTCCGCAGTTCGGCCCACCGCGCCTGCGCTCGTCTTCGTCACTTCGCGCTCGATCCGGCCCGGCCCATCGAAGGTTGGGGCCGGCATGCCGTGGTGATTCAGCCCGGCGGGGTCAGCGTGTTGTCAGCGATCCACTTGGCGATCGTCGCGACCTGCTCGGGCCGCGAGGTATCGCCGTCGCGCGCCGTCTCCAACGCCTTGTGCGCCCACCGGCCCGCCGACACGCGGTCCTCGTCGCGGCCACGTTCGACCAGCCGCTGGGCCAGCTGAAAGTAACAGTTGGAGGAACTGGTCGCCGATGTCGAGATCATCGCGAAGACCTCGGCCGCGTCTTGGTACGCGGCGATGGCTTCGTCGAGCCGCCCCAGGCTCGTGAGCGCCTTGGCCTCGGCGGCGCGGGCTTGGGGGTACTCCTCGTGCTCGCGGCTGCGAGCCTTCAACACGATGCGCGTCGCGGCCTCGGCGTGCTCGAGCGCGAGCGCCGGGCGTCCCAACGCGTGATGGGCCAGCGAGATGTTGATGCGGGCCGGGGCCGTCTCTGGGTGGTCGTCGCCCAGCTTGGCCGCGTGCAGCCGCAGTGCTTGTTCCAGCTCGGTGAGGCCCTGCTGGGGCTGGCCCAGCTCCACGAGCACCAGCCCCAGGTTCGTGCGGGCGTGGGCGAGACGAATCTCGTGCGAACCGCTGGACTTCGTCCAGATGCGGATCGCATCCCGGTAGTAGGGGACGGCCTCGCTGAACTTGCCGGCCGCGGCCATCGTGTTGGCCTGGTTGTTGTCGACCATCGCGACCTTGATGTGGTCGGGCCCCAGGGCCTCGAGCCACTGGGTGCGAAGCCGCTCGAAGATCGCCTCGGACTCCTCGAACTTGCCCACCCGTCGCAGCTGTCCGGCCAGGCTGTTGTAGATGAGTGCCGTCTTGGGGTGCGTCTTCCCCAGGGCTTGCTCGCTCAACTCGACGGCGCGTTGGTGGTGCTCGAGGGATGCGGTGGTGTCACCCGTGGCCCCCAGGAACATCCCCAGGTGGCTGTGCAGCGTGGCCAGGCGAGGATGGCCGGGGGACAGGATTTGCTCACGCAAGGTGAGCGACTTCTGCCCGTGCTCCACCGCCGCCGAGAGATCGCCCTCGGAGTAGCTGAGGTTGGCCAGCCCACTCTCGAGCAGCGAGATCGGCTTGATGGGGTCGCCCATGCGCGCGATCACGGCACGGGCCAGGCGGCCCCAGTCGTGGCCCTGTGCCGCCTGTCGCAGCTGCCAGCCCTCGACCGTGACCAGCAAGGTGGCGGCGCGAGCCTGCACGCCGGGCTCGTCTTGCTGTGTCGCCTCCCACAGCGCCAGCCTGGCCGTGGCGGCGGACGCCTCGTACTCGCCCATCTTCTCCTGCACGATGGCCAGCTCGAGGTTGGCCTCGGCGCGGACCAGGAGGTCGTCGCTGTCGGCCAGCTCGGCGAGCACACCCTCGATGTCGACGCGAGCGGCGGCGTACTTGCCCGTGTGGCGCTTGGCGATTGCGCGTGCGATGGCCCGGCGCCACTTCGAGCGCTGCTGCAGTGCCTCGGGGCTGAGCCGTCGTCCTTCGGACAGGAGCTGGACCGCATCGGCGCAGGGCTCGAGATCGGGGAGGCTGCGGCTGGCGAGCGCGGCCCGATCGACGACCTTGGTGTCGGCGCGTGCCAGCAATGCCGCCATGGCATCGAGCGACTCGAGGCGCTCGCGAAGACAGATCATGCGGCGATCGAGCAAGACCTCGGATTGGTCGCCGCGGATCCGGGTCGCGGCGCAGGCATCGTGGTACGCGCTGGCCCAGCGCTGGGCGTAGTCGTCGAGGGCCTCGGTGGCGCCCCGTCGAGCGTCCTCGGCGTAGGTCAAGCCCGTCGCCTCGAACGCGGTGCGCGTGGCGTCGCGTTGCTCGTCGCCCCACGCCGTGGCGACCCGCTGCTCGCCGCCGGTACAGGGCGTGGCGGCGTTGGCATCGGGCCATGCAAGTACTCCCATCACCCCGGCACTCGCGGCCGCGGCCCACAGGGTCGGTCGCCGCCACCACGGGCGGGGTGGCCCCTCCAGCGCGAGCAGCACGGCGCTCATCGAGGCGAACCGCTTGGCAGGGTCGACGTCGAGGCCCCGGCGCACGAGGGACAGCAACCACGATGGGGCGTCGGATGTGTTGCGCGGGGTCCGAACTTCACCTGCGCACACCGACATCGACAGCTCGGCGAGGGTCTCCCCTTCGAACGGCCGCTCGCGATACAGCGCCTCGTACAAGGCCACGCAAAACGAGAACTGGTCGCTGCGGCCGTCGACGGCGCCGCGGTCGAACTGCTCGGGCGACATGTAGCGGGGCGTGCCGGCCAGCGACCGAGTCTCGTCCTGGGTGTCGGTGGTGGTGATGCCGGCCCGGACCCGGGCCGAGTCGACCGTCAGGGGGACGTGCTCGGTGCGGGCGAGGCCAAAGTCCAGCACGGTGGCCCGGCCGTCTTCACCGAGCACCACGTTGTGCGGCTTGAAGTCCTGGTGGACCACCCCTTGTGTGTGCGCGGCGGCGAGGCCACGGCCCGCCTGCGAGAACACCTGAACGATCTCCTGCCATCCGCGGGGCTGGTCGAGCCACTCGTTGAGCGGCTGTCCGTCCACCAGCTCCATGGCCAGGAACACGCGGTCCTCGACGGTGCCCACCTCGTAGACGGTGACCACGTTGGGGTGGCTGAGCTTGGCCAGCGCTCTCGCCTCGCGGAGCAGCTGCGCCGAGCCCTGGCTGGGATCGCCGTGAATCTCCCGGTGCAGGACCTTGATTGCGACGCGGCGATCGAGCTGCGGGTCGAAGGCGGAGTACACCACGCCCATCCCGCCCGACCCCAGCTTGTCGAGCAGCACGAAGCGGTCCATTTTGGCGGGAGCGACCTCGCGGCCGAACAATCCCTCCGACACGTTCGCCAGCACCCGCTGGGCGTCGATCGCATCGAGGGAGTGCCGCGCGTCCGCATCCACGAGAGTCATCATAAGCGCGGTTGGACTGATAGCATGCGGGTCGATGGCGGGTTCCCCCGATTTCACGCTGCTGGCTGCGTGGCGTGATGGTGACGACGACGCGGGCCAACGGCTGCTCCGTCGACATTTCACGCGCCTATACCTCTTCTTCTCGAACAAGGTCGCCGGCGACGTGAGCGACCTGGTGCAGCAGACGATGCTCGGGTGTGTGGAGGGCCGAGATCGGGTCAAGGAAGATGGCTCGTTCAAAGCCTTCTTGCTCGGCGTGGCGCGCCATCGGCTGTACGACCACTACCGGGCGCGGTGTAGGGATCCCCTGCAGCCGATCGGCGAGACGCCGATGGCCAAGCTGGGACCCTCGGCGACCTCGCTGGTGGCACGCCGCCAGAACCAACGTCAGCTGCTCGCTGCGCTGCGCGGCATTCCGCTCGAGCTGCAGATCGTCTTGGAGCTCCACTACTGGGAGGAGCTGTCCACCGCCGATCTGGCCCAGGTGCTGGGAGTGCCCCAGGGGACGGTCAAGAGCCGTCTTCGACGCGCCCGCGAGGCGCTGGCGGCCTCGCTGGCCGCGATCAGCGATGGTGCCGTACAGGACACCACCGACTACGATCTCGAGCGTTGGGCGCGGTCGATTCGAGAGGAAGTGCATGTGCAGCTGGGCGGCGCGCCGGAGGATCCCCAGTGAGTCGGTCAGGCGGCCATCGTGTCTGGGGTGACCCCTCGGGCGGTCAGCTCGCGCCGTAGGGTGGCCAGTCCGCGGTAGACCAGGTTGTCGATCCGCTTGCGCGAACAACCGAGCCGTTGGGCGATCTCGGTGATGCCGTGGCCATCGACGAACAGCGAGACCGCCTCGCGGCGTGCGTCGGGAAGGCGCTCGAGCTGCTCACGGATCACGCCTCCAACCTCACGGTTGATGAGCGCGGACTCCGGGTCGCGCGGCCCGGGCTTGGGGGCGACGGTGAGCTCGTACTTCGAGCGCTGGGCGTCGCGGCTTTGGTGGTGGCGGACCTCGTCGATCGCCCGATGCCGCGCGGCTTGGCGGATATACGCACGCGTCAGCTGCAGGGCTGGTCGCTCGCGGACACGGCTGACCAGCCGCAGTCGCGTGGACTGGCTGATGTCATCGACGTGGGCGCTCAGCCAGCCGCGACAGGTTCGTCGAACGGCATCGCGCACACAGTCGTCGAGGAGCGAGGGGTCATGGAGGGGAGACATGGGGGGCTTGGGGAGGTTCATCGGGGGGCATCTCCACGATGGGAGCGCGGGCACTGTCGGAAGCGGCCCCAAATCGGATCACGACAAACTGACAAACGGTCTAAGAACAATGTTCTGATGGATTCGTAGGGCATTCCCGCAGACGGCAAGGGGATCCCGGCTGGCCGGCGAGGGGCGACGGCGGCACCGTGCATCGCTGTCGATCGGACCTCGCGATGGACGATGCGAAAGGAGGTGCACGAAGGCACCGGGCTCGGGGATTCGCTCCTTCCACCCGATCGGATTTCCACTACGCAGTGCGGGGCCGACCGGTCCCGAATTGGTCGGGTTTCCACTACGCAACGCGGGGCCGACCGGTCTCGAACCGATCGGGTTTCCACTACGCAGTACAGGGTCGACCAGTCTCGAACCCGAACGGATTTCCA